>NZ_CAWUDP010000033.1:0-97482 GCF_963920835.1 Scytonema sp. PCC 10023 | reverse complement strand
ATGACCGCGCAGAGTAAACTTTACTTTACGAGATTCCAAATCCCAGACTTTGAGTGTAGAGTCACGCGAACCAGAAATCACGTACTTGCCATCGCTGGTGACGGCGACTGCATTCACCCAGCCACTATGACCGTCGAGAGTAAACTTTTCTTCACCAGAGTCCAAATCCCAGACTTTAATTGTTTTGTGCGAACCAGAAATCACGTACTTGCCATCCGGGGTGACAGCAACTGCATCAGCCCAGTGACTATAACGGTCCGCCAGAGTAAACTTTTCTTCACCAGAGTCCAAATCCCAGACTTTGAGTGTTGCAGCAGAACCAGAAATCACGTACTTGCCATCCCGGGTAACGGCGACTGCATTCACCTTGTCACTATGACCGCTAAGGGTGCGAACTAACGCACCACCAGGAGGAGTGAAGCTAGCTGTCAAAGTACGCAAGCAAGGAGTTTTGGTTTGCGGTATTTGTTGCAGTAACCCTTGAATTTCTGGTGCATCAAAGCGCAGCAAACGCCCTGACAATTGCCCTGCTAGTTGGTTTGTATCTTGAATTAAAATATGTGCCGAAAGCCGCAATGCCCCTTGAATTAATCTTAGCGCTTCAACAGTTTTGGAGTCGTATTCTGGGTGAGTTAATAATTCTGAATCATCAATCAAATCATAATCTTCTATCAGCGCCAGCACGCCAAATTGAGGATGATTAATTTTTGCTTCTATAAACTCAAAATCATTCAACAGACGGCAGAATTTATTAACTTGGCGACCTTCTAACCACAAACGTGGAATTTCACCCAAGAAATGTTCTCTTTCTTCCGGTGACTTTTCTGCTAACCAGGTGCGAAGATTACTCATAACCAGCAAGTCCTTTTGTCATATTATCGGCAACTTCAGCGCTGATATCTGGTAAATTCACCCCCGCCGCTTGCACAATATCCTGGCGATGCAAAAAATCTCGGAAACTTTCGTGATAAAACCTGTAACGCGGTGGTTGATAATTTTCCTGTTTCTGTAAAAACTGCGCCCATTTATCATCAAAAACATCCTCCACAGTCAACTCATTCTGCTTAGAGTATTTAGCAATCACTTCACGGGAAGCAGCGCTACGTAGCGCACACATAACATAGACAATCTTGATTTTATTTTTCGGTAAAGGCTTGGTTGTCATGCCCATGATTTCCCAGTGGCTGTAATAATATCCTTGTAAACCTACAGGTAATTCATCCAAAGGTTTATTTTCATAAAAACCTTTAGCTATTGCTGGCAAAACCCAGCGCAAATACATAAAATTATTTTCACTTTTTGCCGCTATTTCTTCCACAAAATCAGCAGTAGAAACATGATTTTGCTTTTGAATCCACTGACTCAAATCCTGTTTATATTCTCCATCATTGAGCAATAGCCAAATATACTCTTTCACATCCTGGCTACTCCTTTCGGCGTAGTTTCTCAAATCTAATTCCTTGGTAGGAACAGTGGGTGACAAATTCAACCTTTTCTCATTCTGGTTATACGGCCGTCTTGTCAGCAGAAAATAAACCCTTTCTGGAAGAATAGTAGGCAAATATAAAAGGTTTCCGGTCGATTCTTGGTCAACTTCATCCAGTGCATCAACAACAATTACCAAGCGTTCACCAGCAGTAATTTTTTCGCTAGCTTTGGTCAGCAAAGTTGATAAATCAGCATCTGCTGCATCCTGTAACTGGTAACGACTCATCAATTGTTGGCGAATTTTTTTCAGGAACAATTCCGGGCGATTCATCCCCTCAGCCCGAACATTAAAAAAGCAAATCGCTTCTGGCTTTTCCAATACGTACTTGGCGGCGAGCGCACTTTTCCCCATGCCTGCATCACCTACAACAGTGAAGTAGCCATTGGGGTTGTTGCTGAAAAACTCTTTAATAGCATCAAAGACAAATTCTCTACCACAAAATGACTCTGTTTTGTCTTTGATTTATCGCTCAAATTCTATTGGATATGATAATGAATTATATCCTGGTTGATTATCAACTATTTGACCATTACGCCGAAAATACTTCTTTTTTAGATATTCATCGTGAAGAACTTTTAGCTTACCTGCACCATTTTGCTGTGCAAGCTGCGGACAAGTAGATTTAAATTTTTCGTAAATTCCTGCTAGCCTACTTTTCACCGTAGGTTCTGCTATACATAATTCTGTTACAAGCTGCTTTTGATTTCTTTGCTCATTTAGTTTAGGGAATGCCGCTAATAAAGTTTCTTCTTGGTCACTGGATAATCCATGTATACCAGCTTCTTCCTTGAGAAAATCTTCCCATTTCATATTTTCAAACATAATAGCTGTATCAATTTTTATTTTTAATCATAAATAAAATCTTACTAAAAAGCTATAAAAGAATTTATTTTTAGACTTATTTTATACTTTGCTTATACTTCTGTTATACATACTTCTCTTATACATCGGTTTATACCTTGTCAAGACTAAATTCACGAGAAGTAATGTGAACATGGTGAATATGGAAGACAAACCAAAAACAGCAAACAGAACTTACAGGAGTTTTTAGCCATGTTCAATATTTTCAAAAAACACCAAAATAACGAGCAACCCAATTCCAACCAAGCCGAAAATAAAATAGAACAAAAAATAATTGAAGAATTACTACGCCAAGCACGTCTCACCTTCAACCTTGCTTTGGGCGTAACCGCAGCATCTGCAATGATGACATTATCTGGTGTGGCGCTTCTCTATTTAAATAAAGTACCAGAAGCCAGCCTCACCGCAGGAGCAGGAATTCTCGCCAGTATTAGCAGTGTGAAGTTTGCCAAAGATGCAAAAGAAGAACTGGGCGAGATGATAGACAACTTACCAAAATAACCCCGGAAATCGCTATTTCGCGTTTTCGGGCTTAAATAGAGATGCGATTATCCTTTGGGCGATGACGCAAAGCGATCGCCTCTAGCATCAATACATTCAGATTCCCGACTTCTTGAAGAAGTCGGGAATCTAGTTGTTCATAATCTTGCACTTGCAACCACTAGCAGTTAGGTTAAGAAAACAGACCTAACTACACATAGTTGAGACATAAAACAATAACAGCAAAAAGTCAAGACTTTGTAGCGCACAATAACATAAATTTTTATTCAAATGTTACTTGAAGTTCTTGATTCTAAATCATTATCAATTTATAACTCAATATATTAAGTTTCCAATAACACTTGTGTCAGCTTCTACATTCACACCGGAAGCCTCGACAGAATTGTGTATCCTGAAAACAGCTAGGCTAACTTTCAATGGAGGTCTAATGACTCCCAAAATTATGCGTCAGCTTTGGTCTGTGGTGGAAACCGCGCAAGCTAAGACGCTCTTGCAGCTCGATGATGCTAGCTTGGTGCAGTGGTTGGTAAAACAAATCAAAACCCAAGCTTTGCTAGATTGTCATGAAACCGATTTCCTCAGTGACTACATCCAATCCCGGGTGGCGCTTATCCGTGATATTGCCCAAGAACGTCAGTATTCGTAGTTACGAGATAACTAGTCAAGAGTCAAGAATTATTTGACTCAGGACTATTAACTCTAGACTAAAGACTTTTTTGCGGCAAATAACCTTCTACTAAACAGTCGGAACCAACAACGCGTATCGCTACACGTTCTAAGGACAACGCCTCAGTCATGGTGGTAAAGCCCAAGTCACCTACTGGTGTAGGGGCATTACTACCACCAATGATTTTGGGAGCAATAAAAGCAAGGACTTTTTGCACTGCTCCTTGGGCGATCGCTCTCGCAGCTAAGATACCACCGCACTCCCACAATACGCTGCAAAATCCCCGCTCGTATAAGTACGCCATCACCTGATCTGGTGCGAGTGGTGTTAACTCCACCACTTCCACTCCTTGGTTCCGCAACAGTTCTTGAAAATCCGCGTTAGCTCCTTTTTCTGTCAAAACCAAAGTGGGAGCCTCTGCGGTTTCCCATAGGTGAGCCTTTTCCGGTAAGTTAAGAGTGCGGCTCATCACCACCCGTAGAGGATTATGTGCCTCTTGACGATGGCTCGTTAAATAAGGATTATCTTGTCTGACGGTATTTCCACCAACAATGATGGCATCACAAGCTGCTCGCAGTTGATGAACTTCGCTACGGGCATCTTGATTTGTCACCCAAGCACTATGACCTGTGGTCGTAGCAATTTTACCATCCAAAGTCATGGCATATTTCAAAATACCAAAAGGTCGATGATGAAGAATCCGATGGACAAAGCCTTCATTGAGCTTCTTACAAGCTTCTTCTTCCACGCCCACCAGCACTTCTATTCCCGCAGCGCGTAAACGGGCGATACCACCGCCAGCGACAAGTGGATTGGGATCAACCATCCCCACCACCACCTTGGCAACCGCAGCAGCTACCAACGCTTCTGAACAAGGGGGAGTGCGTCCGTAGTGATTGCACGGTTCCAGGCTAACGTAAATGGTAGCTCCACGAGCGCGATCCCCTGCTGCCTTTAGGGCAAAAACTTCTGCATGCGGTTCACCAACACGCGGATGAAACCCCTCCCCAACAATCTCTCCATCTTTGACAATCACCGCCCCTACCATCGGATTTGGCGAGGTGCGTCCTAAGGCGCGGCGGGCGAGTTCCAAACACCGCTGCATCATAGCGCGGTCAAAGTCAGTTCCTACTGTTTGCTTCCGGTTTGAATCATCCTCAAATCCTGACTCCACAACAAAAGCATCTGGTTCGACCACTGGCGAATTATCCATAATTTCTAGCAACAGAGTGAATATTTTGTACGCTAGCTGCAGAAAACTGTTTCAATTTAAACCAGCTTCTGTGATGATTGCGATTTCACATAACTCTAGCTTGAATCCATCTTGCCAGAGGATACTGAAATTCCAAAAAAATTTAGGAGTGAGGATCAACTTATGTGACTCCTCACTCCTCACTCACTCTTTTCTGGGGGTTTAAACCCAGATTATCCACACTCCGCACTTGGTTCTTGGTTAGAACATTTTGAAATTTGACTTTTTAATTTTGAATTGTTCATGACTGTTCCGCCAATTTTAGCCGCAGCCACCAACGCTTTAAAGGAAAATAAACCACTGGTGCCCACAGGCTACTGAGAATCGCAGAGGCAAGAGCGACTTTCTGGAAGTATGCCCAAATGTCTGCTGGATTGCGATCGCCCATTAAAATCAATTGCCATGCAAAAATTGTCTCTGACAACACTGCCATAGCAAACACAATTAAGGCAATAGAAATAAAGTCTTCTTGTATAAAACGCTGCTTCTGTAGCATGCCAGTCAGACCTCCTACCACCCCCAAACTCAGAGCATGAGTTGGGTCAGGTGATGTCATAGAATCTTGAAGTAGCCCTAATACAACACCTGCAAATACGCCTTGAAAGGCTGTGCGCTTGACACTCCAAGCAACCA
Source organism: Scytonema sp. PCC 10023 (assembly GCF_963920835.1). Lineage (NCBI taxonomy): Bacteria > Bacillati > Cyanobacteriota > Cyanophyceae > Nostocales > Scytonemataceae > Scytonema > Scytonema sp. PCC 10023. Next base: position 92,079 of record NZ_CAWUDP010000033.1, on the reverse strand, counting down.
CCCAAATCAACAACCAGTTTGGTCCAATTCCCAATAATTCCATACCGGGGAAACGGATGAGCAGCATCAGTAAGCAGAGCAGCACTGAGCCAACCGTTATCGCCCAATCAGTCGCCAGACGTAAGCGCGGATGCCAACGAGAAAGGGGGCTGATTTGAATTCTGGACTTTCGCTTTGGCGATTTTGGCTTTTTGTGTTTATTACCCCGTGATTCCGGAATCCTCATTTTTCCTAAGAATTTTCATGATTATTTTAAAGAACTCAGGAGTCAAAACCGAGAATAAATAATAAGATTCTTTATTCTTTGAAAGCTCTAGCACATACTCTGCAGCAATTCTGAATTCTGAGTTCTGTATACTGTGTTTTTCTTATTGTGGTTTTGCCGAACCGATATTTTGTGACTGCTGGTTTTCTGCCTTCGGATACACTGTCACCCAATCCAAAGAGCGTATCGGCGGAAAAAGTTCCACCTTCGCCACAGATGCTGGAAGTTTCTTCAAATCCAACGACTTCACCCGTCCTACAGCCAATCCCGAAGGAAACTTCTTACTATAGGTAGATGTGGCAACCACGTCTCCAGGTTTCACATTTGGGACTTTTTCATAAAATTCCAGAACTGCATCAGCAGAAGAATCTCCCCGCAAAACACCCTTTGCTCCTGTGCGACTGACTGTGACACCCACTTGACTCTTGAGGTCACTAATTAACAGTACGCGGCTGGTATTGGGACTCACACTTTCTATTAGACCCACCAATCCACCATCAGCCTTGACAACATAACCTTCTTGGATACCTGCAAGGCTGCCACGATTGAGGGTGACTTGTTGCCACCAGTTGTCAGCACCACGTCCCGTCACTCGCGCTGGAATTGGGCGCGATGCGAGAGGTTCCTTTTCCACATAGCGTAATAACTGTTTTAACTTTTTATTTTGGCTTTCCAGTTCTACTACCCGGGTTTGCAGTTCTAACAACCGAGCATCCCTAAAGCGTTCTTCTTGAGGTGGTGCTGTCTGCAACATTTGGATTGGACGAGTCACACTCTGGTATACCTCAAACAGAAGCGCACCTTGAGTCTGTCTAAGTACCCAAGCACTCCCAACTATTACACCTAGCAACCCTATTTGTAACCCTTTGCTCTCCCACCACCGACGTGCCGTAAACATAAGAAACCTTTTCTAGCCGTAACATTACTAAGGATATTGGATTCTATATTGAACCCAATATCTGATATTGCGCAGTTTTTGCTATAAATTGCGAGAACGTCCGCTGAAAACCCTTTCCAACTGCTTGAAATTTTCTAACACCCGACCTGTTCCCAATACAACACAGCTTAATGGGTCAGCGGCAATGTGTGTCACAATTCCGGTTTCATGACTTATCAGGGTATCCAATCCTTTCAGCAGGGCACCTCCGCCAGCTAGCATAATTCCTCGGTCAATAATGTCTGCTGCCAATTCTGGAGGTGTACGTTCCAAAGTCCGCTTCACCGCTTCAATAATCACCGACAGCGGTTCTGCCATACTTTCACGAATTTCTGGTCCCTTGATTGTGACTGTTCGCGGTAGACCAGAAAGCAGGTGCAAGCCTCGGACTTCCATCATGGCATCATCATCATCATGAGTGGGATATGCCGACCCAATGCGAATTTTGATGTCCTCAGCAGTACGTTCGCCTATCACTAAATTATGAACTTTTTTCAGATACTGCATGATGGCTTCAGTCAGTTCATCTCCAGCAATGCGTACTGATTCAGAAATTACTGTCCCTTGAAGACTCAAGACAGCAACTTCTGTTGTGCCACCACCAATATCGATAATCATATTACCTGTTGGTTCAGCGACGGGTAATCCTGCCCCGATTGCTGCAGCCACAGGCTCATCAATTAAATAAACTTCTCTTGCACCAGCTTGAGTAGCAGCATCCATGACTGCTCTTCTTTCTACCCCTGTGACTCCACTGGGAATACCAATGACAATTCTAGGTAATACTAGGGATTTGCCCTCATTTACTCTCTGGATAAAGCTTTTGAGCATCAGCTCGGCTGTATCGAAGTCAGCGATTACACCATCGCGCAAGGGGCGCAGCGCAATCACATTCCCAGGTGTCCGACCGAGCATTTTTTTTGCCTCTTCTCCAACTGCTAGCGCTACCTTTTCGTTTTGGTCAATCGCCACTACAGAAGGTTCTTGGAGAACAATGCCTTTACCTGATACATAAACGAGGGTGTTAGCGGTACCGAGGTCGATACCCATATCCCGCGATAAGGAAAACTTACTAAAAAGGCCCACGCGTCTCTACGCCCCCTAATTAAATACTTTTTAACTTCTACTGTTATTGAGAATTGTGCAGGATTCTATTACTTTTGTTGACCTGAGTCTAGTAAAGTAGATTATGTTTTTATATATTCTTTTTAGAATCTTTAACCAGTCTCAAGCTTCTACTGTTTTATATTCTCCGACTGCATAAACGTATCCGTATCGTTTTGGAGTTTCATCAGACTAATTTATATCATTTATCTAGGTAATGATAATTGTTTTTTATTTAACCTTCTGCTAGTCGTCTAGCAATTCGCTATTATGGTATTCACAATACAAGTACGTTTGTACTGCAAAAAACGCACATGAGCATAAATATCGTTACCCTGATCGGTCGTGTAGGAACTGACCCGGATATGAAGTATTTCGAGTCAGGTAGCGTTAAGTGTAAATTAACATTGGCGGTCAATCGGCGCACAAGAGACAACGAACATACTGATTGGTTCAATCTAGAATTATGGGGAAAAACAGCGCAGGTGGCTGGTGATTACGTGCGTAAAGGCAAACAAATCGCCGTCAAAGGTTCCTTAAAATTTGATACTTGGAGCGATCGCGCCACAGGAGCAAATCGCTCCACACCCGTTATCCTCGTGGATCAACTGCAATTATTGGGTTCTAAACGGGATGCGGAAGAAGCTGGAGTAGATATGAACTCTGAGAATTTTTAAGTATGGAAGAGAACTCAGAACACAGAACTCAGAATTGAGAATATTTAGAGAAATCAATACAGGAAGTTTCACTCCTCAAAAATCCTTCTGAGTACTGACTCCTGAGTCCTGAGTTCTTTTCAATAACTAATTTGCAAAGTCACCGTAGCTTCCACCTGTTGCTCACCTCCAACTATAGGGGTGGAAGCGTCTTGGGAAGCTAGCTTAGCAGATTCAGCACGCAACAGAGGTCGTGGCGGTGGCGGAGGTGAACTAGCACCATTCACCTCAATACCGACCACTTCCTTAGGCTGAAAACCCAAAGCACTTAAAACAGCTTGAGCTTGTTGTTGAGCATCTTGGGTAGCTTCTGTTAATGCTTGTTGTCTTGCTTTGGCGATCGCTTCATCGCTAGCCACAAAACTAATGCCGCTAATTTGAGTCGCACCAGCTTTGACGGCTTCATCTAACAGAGTTCCAGCGCGGTCAGTGGGAATGCGAAAACTCACAACATTGGAAGCACCATACCCTGTGATACGCTGCACGTTATTGGTGTAACTATAAATTGGGTTAAGAGTAATACCAGTTGTTTGTAATTTTTCCACATTACGGCTCTTTAATAAAGCTACCACAGCTTCGGACCTGCGAGCAGCCTCTTGTTGTACCTCCTGTGCTGTTTTCCCCTGAACCTCCACCCCCAAACTAACTTGAGACAGAGTTGTAGGAATTGTCTCGATTCCACGACCATTGACATTTAGAGTACGCAACATCCTCTCTTTCTGTTGCGCCAAAGTAGGCTGCGTACAAATAACACATATAAGCAAGGCTAAAGATAGAATTTTCCACCAGTTCCCAGCATTTAACTGAGAACCAGACACAGCATCTGTATTCATAAAACTTCACTCCTCTAAAAATGATTAATTTATACAGATTAGGTAAGTCGTGGGAAGTCAAGAGCGGTTAGCTGTCACCAACAACCAACCACTCATCGCTAACAACACACAACTCACAACTCACACTCCCTAGCTTCTCCTTAAAGACACAGTTAATAACACTGCGTCCATACAGAAGATATGTTTTTACTTTGACATGACTATAGTCAATAGTCAGAGCAGTTACATTTTTAGAAACTAAAAAATAGTTATTGGCGAACCGTTGACTGTTTACTATTGACAGTTAACCGTCAACTGTTAACTGTAAACAATTGAAGGAGAATATTTGTGGCATACTGGCTGCTAAAGACAGAACCAGAAGAGTATTCCTACTGCGATTTAGAACGAGATGGCACTACAGTTTGGGAAGGAGTTAGCAATTCATTAGCTCTCAAGCATCTGCGGACGATGGAAATTGGTGATTTGGCGCTTATTTATCACACAGGCAAAGAACGGCGAGTCATAGGTGTAGCCCAGGTCGTCAGTCAACCTTACCCCGACCCAAAATTAGATGATGCCAAACGGGTTGTTGTTCAGGTGCGAGCCGTACGAAGAGTAGAAGAGCCGATAACGCTGACCCAAATTAAGCAGGACGGAAATTTTGAAGGTTTTGACTTACTACGCCTGACAAGACTATCTGTAGTGCCAGTATCAGAGCCTCATTGGCAGCGCCTTCTGCAATTAACAAGTGGCATGAGTTAATTGATCAATGCTTTCTATAGCGCGTTTATCATTCCTGGCGGGAAGACCCCAAGCGAAACAAAGTGAAGCTTGGGGGACGGCAGTTGCTACAACGGGGGGAACCCCCAAGGACGCACTGCCTCATGAAAGCTTTTGTCAGGAGCTAGAACACTTAACTAATTGACACGAAAAAGATAAGTGTTGTAGAGTCTAGGTCATGGGAAACAAAGCATACAAATTCAGAATCTATCCTAACAATGAGCAATCGGCATTTCTGGCAAAGTGTTTTGGTTGCTCTAGATTCGTCTACAACCACTTTTTAAAAGTGACAACAGACGTTTACGCAGAATCTAAAAAGTCTCTGCGCTACAACGAGTGGGCAAAACTACTGGTTAGTTTGAAATCTGAATTTGAATGGCTCACCGAAGTTAATTCCCAGTCACTACAACAAACCCTGAAAGATTTAGAGTCTGCATTCACACGATTTTTCAAAAAGCTAGGAGGATTTCCAAACTTTAAAAAGAGAAGTAATCGGCAATCGTTCAGAGTGCCACAGCACTTTTCAATAGATGAAAATGGGTTTCTGAAACTACCAAAGATGACACCTATCAAAATGGTGATTCATCGGGAAATATTAGGAACCCCAAAGAATGTAACCATCTCTAAAACTCCGTCTGGTAAATACTACGCTTCAATTGTTACTGAACAAGATATAGCTCATGCACCATTGAACGGGAACAAGATAGGTCTGGATTTAGGACTCAAGGAATTTGCTATTACTTCATCTGGCGAGAAGTTTGAGAACCCAAAATATTTTCAGAAGTCTTTACGTCGGCTCAAAATTAGACAGAGGAGATTAAGCAGAAAGCAGAAAGGGTCAATTAATAGAAATAAGGCAAGATTAAGAGTCGCCAAAATTCACGCTAAGGTGCAAAACCAACGACAAGATTACCAACACAAAATCAGCTTGAAATTGACTTGCGAGAACCAAGCAATATCAGTGGAAAGCTTAAACATCAAAGGTATGGTAAAAAATCGTAAGTTGGCAAAGCGTCTTTGTGATGTGGCGTGGGGTAACTTCCTTACAATGTTGGAATACAAAGGAGACATCTACGGTTGTGAGATTCGCTATGTAGATAGATTTTTCCCTAGTTCTAAAAGGTGTTCTAATTGTGGCTACATCAACAATGAACTAACTCTTGCTATTCGTGAATGGGAGTGCCCAGAATGCAAGAGTTTCTGGGATCGTGATATCAATGCTGCCCTTAACTTAATGTTGTTCTCTGAGTCAAAAATACCCCTGGGAGAGGGGAAATTTACGCCTGAACAGCCAGTTGCAAGACTGGGTATCACTCGCATTAGTGGGTGAGGTCAGGAAGCCCCTAGTGGAGCGAAGCGAAACTAGGGGTACTTCACGATAGTTGCTTTCAACAAACTTGTAAATTAAAGGGAAGGGTTTTCCAAAATAACCGATGCACTTAGATACAATAACCTTCTCATTACCTTTGTTGGCAACCGCAACAGAAACAGCAGATAGTTCACTGGTGCTGGCAGCGGTACTGCTCAGTATAGTCGTCATTTACCTCGCTAGCAAGGTCGGTGGGGAATTATTAAGCCGCTTTGGTTTACCGCCTGTCTTGGGGGAATTAGTCGGTGGTGTAGTGGTAGGCATTTCTGTCCTACATCTGTTGGTGTTTCCAGAAGGCGGGGCAGATAGTTCTAGCTCTCTGATCATGACCTTCCTTCAAACCACTGCTGGTCTCACTCCAGACGCCGCTGATGCTGTTTTTACAGCGCAGTCTGAGGTGATTTCCGTTTTGTCAGAACTGGGAGTCATCATTCTGCTATTTGAAATTGGTTTGGAATCAAACATCAAAGACTTGATGGCGGTTGGTGTTCAAGCACTTGTGGTAGCAGTGGTGGGGGTGGTGGTACCCTTTACTGCTGGTACTGTAGGGTTGATGACTTTGTTTGGCATTCCAGCTATACCAGCGATTTTTGCAGGTGCAGCTTTGACTGCTACAAGTATTGGTATCACTTCCAAGGTACTGTCAGAACTCGGGCGTCTCAATTCAAAAGAAGGGCAAATTATTCTCGGCGCTGCTGTTATTGACGATGTACTGGGAATTATCGTTTTGGCGGTGGTAGCAAGTCTTGCAAAAGAAGGCTCAGTGGATGTTGGTAAAGTCATTTATTTGATCATCAGTGCCAGTAGTTTCCTGTTGGGCGCAATTGTCCTTGGAAATATCTTCAGTAAGACTTTTGTAGCAATTGCTAGCAAACTAAAAACTCGTGGTGGATTAGTGATACCAGCGTTCATCTTTGCCTTTATGATGGCATACTTTGCTGCTGCCATCCAATTAGAGGCAATTTTAGGTTCTTTTGCCGCTGGTTTAGTCTTAGACGAAACAGATGAGCGTGTAGAACTGCAAAAGCAAGTTATCCCTATTGCTGATATGCTGGTGCCGATTTTCTTTGTGACTGTTGGCGCAAAAACTGATTTAGGAGTTTTAAACCCAGCAATTCCTAGCAACCGGGAAGGTTTGGTGATGGCGATTTTCCTGATTGTCGTCGCTATCCTTGGTAAACTCGTCACTGGCTTTAGTGTGTTTGGTCAACCTCAAATTAACCGCTTGGCAATTGGTGTAGGAATGATTCCCAGAGGCGAGGTAGGATTGGTGTTTCTTGGCATCGGCTCCTCGATTGGCATTCTCTCAAAACCTTTGGAGGCGGCAATTATTATGATGGTCATCCTGACAACCTTTCTAGCGCCTCCCCTTTTGCGGTTCGTATTCCCAGAACCAGAAATGCCAGCTACAGCAACAGAGCAACTGATTTTAGATGATTCTTCCGGAAAATCCTTGGTCATGGAATCACCTGATTCTCAGGACACTAAATAAAAGTTTAGTGTTGTGCCACTGCTTTGAAGTATGTAGTAACTGAGATCTTGCAAGAGTTGTAACAGTGACATTGCGTCGCCGTCCAAACCCTCGTTACCAGGTTCAACCTGGTAACGAGATATTAGAGCCTCTGGCTCTTGTTGGGTGCAAGATCTGAGTAGTAACCAATAAGCGCTCTATTCAACCATGCTTAATGGTTACTACTTACCAGGCAAAGTTGATGTGACGTAAAGACTACTAGAGTACAGACGCAATATTTACAGCGTCTGTACTTAGAACTGTAGGTTGTTCTGATCAATTGCCAATATGAATAGTTTGTAACTTTTCCATTACCAATGGAAACTTTTATCTCTAAATTTTCGTCCCCTAAAATTAAAATTTTCAGGAGTTTTCTTTAAACACAACCAACATTGGAAATGTTATTTTTGTTCTATCTTCCTCCTCGCTCACCCATCCAACCTTGGATATTTGTCTAGCAATTAAACAGGTGCACCCACAAGTTAACACCACATCAGGAAACAGTAGCAGCATTATCAATTGGTGCATTAACTACCAAAAATCACACAACACAAAAAATCCCTTTGTGAAGGATGAAGTGTGTAGACGCCACAAACACTTCCCAAAAGGGATAAACCTCTACACGAAAGCGCTCTCCGGAGGGCAGCTTTCTGCAAGAGTAATATGAAGTATGAATTGAAGACAAAAAAGTGAAGTATGAAGTTAAGTACAAACTATTTTTTCCTTCATTCTTCTCTTCTAGACTTTATTCATGCATTTGCTGGAATTGACTAATGCTTTAAGATTTTAAATTTTAGATTGAGCAAGACTAGTGAAAGTCAAAAAAAAACGGCAATTAATCAGTCAAAATACAATCTACAATCTAAGATCCAAGTTCTAAAAATCTGAAATGCCATATCGGCATGAAAGACTATTAGCAACGTGCTAGAATTTGACCCCACTAAGTCATTTAAGTTCCTGATAAGGATTAATACAGAACAACATCTACTCTTAATGGTAAAACTTTAATAAGTATTAGGTAAATGGTACGCTTTCCTATCGCCCAAGTCGGATTGTATCCAAAAAATAACCACTATAACAGTGTCTTTATTAGAGCAGAAAATGATGCTTGTGGCACCAAAGCTAAAGTGTGGGCGGTGATAGTGTGAGGATTTACCGAAACTTTGACCAACAAAGAACTCAGAACTCAACCCAATACCAGCGGCAGTAAACAGTACACAGTGATTGGATAACTGATAACTGATAACTGATAACTGACAACTGAATTCTCTCGTTCTGGGTTTTATGTTTTGGGTGCTTCTCAAATCATGACGGCTCTCATAAATACGAATCAGGAGAAAACACTGTGAAAACCCACTGGTTACTACCTGGTACTTTTGTAACGACTAGTTTCTTGATGGTATCGTCGCCTGCTCAAGCAGCGAAACTGCAATCCTGGCGTTTTGATGCCAATCAAAACCGATTGGAAATCAACACTCAAGGTTCGGTTCAACCCCAGGCGCAACTCGTCTTCAACCCCACGCGATTGGTTATTGATCTGCCAGGAACTGATTTTGGGCGTCCGCAGTTGACGCAGTCAGTAGGCGGTGCCATTCGCTCTGTTCGTGTTGGTCAATTTGATCGACAAACAACTCGTATAGTCGTCGAACTGAGTCCAGGTTATACCCTCGACCCGAAGCAGGTGAAGTTTGAAGGGAAAACTGCCAGTCGGTGGATGGTACAATTACCAACGCCACAAGCTGAAGGAGTTGCCTCAAGCCCCCCATCCCCAGGAACAAAAACCTCAGGAACACAAGCTGAGGAAGTCGCCTCAAGTCCCCCATCTTCAGGAACAAAAACCCCAGCAACAAAAAATGAAGTCGTCATCTCTTCCCCAAGAAATGCTTATAGCGTAGTCACAATAGACTCTGAAACTGAGAAAAAACCTGAGTTTTCTAAAGCTGTTGTCATCGCAGAAAGAACGATTCAAGTTGAGAGCGTACAAGTCACAGGAGACGGTTTTTTTGTCCGCACCAATGGTGGGAATCCTGTGACTCAGGTGATTCGCAGCCGCGATCGCAAGACTATCTTTATTGACATTCCTGGTGCCACTTTGTCACCCAATTTTGGCGATCGCGATCGCTCTATAAATAAGCATGGTGTCAACCGTGTTGAATTTAATCAACTGCAAAAGACACCACCTGCTGTCCGGATGACACTGCGGGTAGACAAAGATACCCCTGACTGGCGCATCAGCACAAGCAGTTCTGGTAGTTCTAGTGGTTTGGTCGTTCTACCGACTCGTTATGCAAGTAACTTGCCCAAAAACGATGATTCTGACACCTCATCAGGCAATGTTGCTAACGCTGTTATAGAAGTACCAACAAGCAACGAAATCTCCACAATTGGGTCTGTAGAGCTAGCTGCTGGTGGTACGCAACTGCTGATTAGAGGAGACCAACGTCTATCACCTGCTAAGACTGCTTGGGATAAATCATCTGGTCTATACCGCATCACGATTCCCAATGCTAAATTGGCTAGTGCCGTCAAAGGTCCAAATTTTGATGCTAGTAGCCCTGTGCTGCGCGTACGTCTACAACAACAAGACTCCCGTACTGTTGTTGTCTACGTCCAACCAGCAGCAAACGTACGAATCGGGCAAATCAACCAATTGAGCGGTCAGGTTTTCTCTTTAGGATTAGAGCGTACTCGTTCAATCACACCCCCAATTGCTTTACCCGCCATACCACGACCAAATCCGCAACCTTTGGCATCAAGAACGACAGCAACCAAGCCGCCAGCCCGTAATCCCCGTGTTAAGGGAAAAGTCGTTATCGTCGTTGATCCAGGACATGGTGGTAAAGATTCTGGAGCACTCGGTATTGGGGGAATTCGGGAGAAAGATATTATTTTGCCTATTGGCAAAAGGGTAGCAGAAATTTTGCAGCAAAATGGACTGCAAGCAGTGCTAACTCGGGATTCTGACTATTTCGTGACCCTGCAAGGACGGGTTGACATAGCAGAGCGCACCAATGCTGATGTGTTTGTCAGTGTCCACGCTAACTCAGCAGGTGCGGATCGTCCGGAGGTGAGTGGTTTAGAAACCTATTATTATGACAGTGGTCTGGGTCTCGCTCGTATCGTTCATAACAGCATTCTCCGAAGTGTCAATGTGAGAGATCGTGGCGTGCGTAAAGCCAGATTCTACGTCCTTAGAAAAAATTCTATGCCCGCAATTTTGGTAGAGGCAGGCTATTTAACTGGTCGAGAGGACGCCAGTAAACTGCCAAACAAACTGTATCAAAATCAAATGGCAGAGGCGATCGCTCGTGGTGTCATCCAGTACTTAAAGCAAAAATAAAACAATTTAGATGCCATCATACATAAGCAGACACCCGTCAGTAATTGCCCTGTCTAGAAAAATAGCTTGCGAATCGAAACCTCGCAACGCTTTTTTCGCCTTTTTCATCAAAGTTCTCAACAATCCAGGAGTTCAGAGTTAAAAGTTACTTTTGACTCTTGACTCTTGACGACCTTTAGCTTTTGCATACTGCAAGCTTATAAGGACGCCAGCCCGAAAACCCTTGAGGATGAAATACGAAGCACACCGGAGTGTTTCAGCCCTGCTGTCTTACAAGCGATGAAAGGCGGCAGAAGGCGTTTACGCTGAGCCTGATGTTTGGTTTTCGTGGTTCAGCTAATAGCTCTTTTACCGGAACTTAGATTCCGGTCTTTATTTTTGTCATCGTTAGTACAGGGTGTAGGAGAACACTTTTTTAGTTCTCTTACACCCTTACCCGTGTACAGGCGCAAGCCATTGTGTTCGTAAGCTCCTAGACGCTTACACCCAAACTCTGGCTACCTGGGAACTACACTTTTTCTAAAAAAATGTATAATTTTTGACATTATTAGTTGATTTTTTGATGCAATTGACCAAAGGTCAGTAGGCACCAATCGCCCTTTGGGTGGCTCCTTTGGAGCATCAGCCTGCGCCCAAGATTATACTTCAAACAATATACTCTCTTTACCACATCAGTTAATACCCTCTAAGATATCTAGGAATCACACGACTTAATATAGAATTCTGACGGAGTTAAGTAGAAATGACCAAGATTGACTGCTCTATTATTTTTATATTGGTGTAATCTAATGCGAGCGCAAACTACATTTTCTATGCCATAAAAGCATACAAAAATGAGAGGTTCATGCCACGCTTGAGGGCTATTAACATCTATATACGAGCTAACAACTTTTTTACAGTTTAGCTTTGAGCGGTGACAGTGTGAGGATTTACCAAAACGTTGACCAACTAAGAACTCAGAATCATCCCTTGTTTCCAGGGTGGGGGAAATCCCTTTGGGTCTACCTGCGGTACGTCTTCAATAGAACAAGGAAGCGTTTGTTTGCTTACGCTATCGTTACAGAATCCTCCGGTATCTACCTTGGAGGAATTCTCTCGTTCTGAGTTCTGGGTGCTTCTCAAATCATAACGGCTCTCATCAATACGAATCAGGAGAAAACACTGTGAAAATAAACTGGTTATTACCTGGTACTGTTGCAACTACTGCCATCTTCATGTTGTCGTCGCCGGCTCAAGCAGCGAAACTGGAATCTTGGCGTTTTGATGCCAATCTCAATCGATTGGAAATCAACACAGAAGGTTCGGTTCAGCCCCAGGCGCAACTCATGTTCAACCCGACGCGATTGGTTATTGATTTGCCAGGAACTGACTATGGACGTCCGCCGTTTGTTCAACCAGTGGCTGGTGGTGCAATTCGCACTGTCCGTGTCGGTCAATTTGACGGACAAACAACTCGTATAGTCATCGAACTCAGTCCGGGTTATACCCTCGACCCGAAGGAAGTGAAATTTGAAGGGAGAACTGCCAGCCGCTGGATGGTACAATTACCAAAGCCACAAGCTGAACAAGTCGCTCCATCTTCTTCCAATAATTCTTCCAATACTTCTTCCAATAATTCTTTCAATGTTTACAGTGTGGTCAGACCTAGCTCTAATTCCACAGCAAATAAAGACACAGTTGTCAATACTGACTCATTAGCAAATAAGAACACAGTTGTCAATACTATTGAAGGACAAACTCAAAAAGAAACAATTATTAGCAATGCTCAAGGATTGGCTCAAATTGAGAATCTACGCGTTACAGGTGACGGTTTGTTTGTCCGCATAAATGGAGGGAATCCTGAAGTTCAGACATTTCGCAGCAGTGACAAGACTGCTATTAACATCGATATCATTGGTGCAGCTCTGTCACCCCGTTTATCGCAGCAGAATCTACGAGTTAATAAGTATGGTATAAAACGAGTTGAATTCACTCAACTCAGAACAAGACCTGGTGTTCGCATGACGTTGTGGGTAGACAAAAATAGCCCCGACTGGCAAGCCAGCATGAGCAGTTTTGGCGGTTTGGTAGTTTTGCCCAATGGTGATACGAGGAATTTGTCTAGAAATACTAGTAATTCTCTTCCTAATTCAGACATACCTAGGAGTATAAACCCCCAGAACTCCAACGTAAATTTACCAGCCAGCGGCTCACTATCTACAATTGAGTCTGTGGACTTGACTGCTTCTGGGACGCAACTGCTGATTAAAGGCGACCAACCTCTGTCTGCATTTAATGGTGGTTGGGATAGAACTTCTGGTATGTTCCGCATCACCATTCCTAATGCTAAATTGGCTGCTGCCGTTAGAGGTCCAAATTTTGATGCTAGTAGCCCTGTGCTACGCGTACGCCTGCAACAACAAGACCCCCGTACTGTTGTCGTCTACATCCAACCAGCAGGAGGCGTGCAAATTGGGCAACTCAACCAACTGACTGGTCAGCTTTTGTCTTTGGAATTACGACGCTCGTTTTCTCCGTTAACTCCCCGCGTTGGTTTACCTCCCTTACCAAGAGCAAACCCACGACCATTACCGCCAATTACAAATAATCCTCTGCCCCTACCGCAGCCACTGCTACGCCCTCCGGTACCGAATGGACGAGTTGTCATTATGATTGACCCCGGACACGGCGGTAAAGACTCTGGTGCGCCTGGTTTGGGTGGACTGCTGGAAAAAGATGTGGTTTTGCCTATCAGCATAAGAATAGCAAATATCTTACAGCAAAAAGGCGTACAGGTGATGCTAACCCGCAATGCTGACTATTTTGTGGAACTTCAGGGACGGGTAGACATGGCAGACCAAGCAAATGCTAATTTGTTCGTCAGCATTCACGCTAATTCTGTTGGTGGTCGCCCGGACGTGAATGGGTTGGAAACCTACTATTATGACAGCGGTTTAGATCTGGCTCGTGTCGTCCACAGTACCATTCTCCAAAGTATCCCTACCCTTAGAGACCGAGGAGTGCGCAGAGCAAGGTTCTACGTTCTTAGAAAAAGTTCTATGCCCTCGATTTTAGTAGAAACCGGTTATATGAGTGGTCAGGAGGATAATCCTAGGTTGGGAAGCCCAGAATACCAGAATCGCATGGCAGAGGCAATTGCGAATGGTATACTCTTATACTTAAGACAAAGATAACGATGTAGTAGAACTTCCTACATAACTGCTGTGGTTTGTAGTGAATGGTGAACCACTGCGTTCTTGGGACTCCCCCCCGTTATAACAAGTAGCGTTCACCGTACGTCCTGCAAATAGGCTATGCCAACGCGCTTAGCGTCTTTGTTAACACGCTCGAGCTCTTCCCTTGGCATACCTGAAGGGTTAGTAGTGAAGAACTTACAACTAACAATCGCGACCATCCTGTATCTTCAAATCCAAAAACTTAAATTACTATCTGCCTGTGTTTCCATCTTCTATCTTTGAAGGCGATCTTTACGATTTTTCTCAAGCACCTCAACGTGCCCCAATTGGCATTTTTGACAGTGGTGTAGGTGGTTTAACAGTACTGCGCCAACTCTATCGTCAACTCCCAAATGAATCAATTATTTACTTTGGGGATACAGCTCGACTTCCTTATGGAATTCGTTCGCAAGCAGAAATTATACAATTTATGCGGGAAATCCTTGCTTGGCTGCAACAACAAGGTGTAAAAATGGTTGTCATGGCTTGTAACACCAGTTCGGCACTGGCGCTAGAGGCGGTGCGTGAGGAATTTTCTTTACCAATCCTCGATATTATCCTGCCAGGGGCAAGGGCAGCAGTTGAGAGTGGAAAGCGCATTGGTGTGATAGCGACTCCCGCAACTGCTAAAAGCAATGCCTATCGCCGTGCTATCCTAGAGATAAATCCCGAAGTCCAAGTTTGGCAAGTGAGTTGCCCAGAGTTTGTGCCGCTCATTGAGCAAAACCGCATTCATGACCCCTACACCCTACAAGTGGCACGCTCATATTTGGAGCCATTGTTACAGCACCAAATAGATACTTTAGTCTATGGCTGTACTCACTATCCTCACCTGGCACCCGTAGTGCGATCGCTTCTCCCCTCACACGTGAAGCTAGTGGATCCAGCAGAATATGTTGCTGTTTCTTGTGTCCAAGATTTAGACATCTTGAACCTGAGAAATACCCACCCAGCTATGCCAACTCGCTTCGCCGTCAGTGGTTGTCCGCAACAATTTGCTCAGTCCTCTGTATTGTGGCTCGGTTATAACCCAACAGTTGAGGCAGTGCAGTTGACAAATACGGCAGTTTATAGTATATAGTTATCAGTTATGAGTCATTAGTAAAAGTCTTTCTACTAATGACTCATAACTGATGACTATATACTAATGAAGGCTTGTTGCTTCACTTACCTTGGGCGTTACTGTAACCTCCTGCTTGCGCTTTCCTTGTGAAGCCAAAGAAGCACCCTTAGGAGTGGTTTTTTTCCCGGTTCGCTTTGCTAGTGCTAATAGTAAATAAACTGCTAACAAATAACCAGAAGCTAATATAAAAATCATCATAGGTATCTTTCCGTAAATCATTTTTTCTGCCAGCACTTCTGTCTAAGGAATATAAAATCGAATAAAATAGCAGAACTACAGCTACACAAACTCATTGTTGGTACCTGTTTTTCGCATTGGAAAATATTTGGTAGAGTTCTATCTCTCCCAGTTAAACTCGCTTGTATTCAGTTTTTCTTGCAAACTATGCCTACAACAGCAGTCAAATTACTAAACAGCAATTCTGAACTCCTGCTGAAGCTGTCTACCTAGTCTGCATTTTTCCGCAAACACTTTACCTTGTAGTACAAGGTATGCGCTCTCGCTACGCTAAACAAGTGCAGCTTTTTCCCTTACGGGTAGCGCATAGTTTTAACCTTAGAGGTTCGCATACCGCAACTATGACCAATAAGATAACTCTTTTGGTCGCAGGTCACGATAGTCTATTTAGAGCCACAACACCAGATAAGTCAAAATACCGAATGGTTATTTTTTCCTGGGGGTGAATATCTCAAAAATTTTAAATCCCTTGACTTTAGCGTAACACAACGGCCCTGACTTTTCAGCCGATTTTTCTGCTAAATTTGAAATTTTCTAGAGTAGGTTATACAACATTTGCCCAAATTATTCTCTAAAGGAAAATAAGTATGTGTCATAGGTGATAAGTAAGAGGTAAGAGGCTTTTCGATGTTTGTTTTCAGCTTTACTTAAAGAGTTGACAAGCAAAAATGAAGTTTTTGTTAAGATATAGAGCTTTTGTCTACTGTATCAGGCTAATTGCTTTCTTAAGTGTAAGTATTAAAAATGTTGTTCGTATCCGCTAATGTACGTAGAAAAACAGCAGTATCTTTTTCTCTAACTTGAGTAAAAGAGAATTTATCTCAACGTTTTGTTAAGACTACTGCGAATGGAGGAAGTAGAAGCTTCCCTTAGTTGCTAGAAAGCCGATGTGATGACTCGTGGGGGAAGTTATCCAATGCCTGTCTATCTTCACGCAAAACCTAAAATTTTGGGTTTTGGACGGTTTTTGGGACAACAGATTCGGTTAGGGGTGATTAAGAAAGAAAACTCATGCTGAATGCTTTATGAAAACTTTGCGCTGGCACAGGGTTATCTTAAAATGGGTATAGGATATGTAAAATTTCGTAAATAAAGCCAGAGTCTGCCCATCCATGACCCCAGCCACCTCCCTTTTTTCCCCAGTGGAAGCCGACCTGCAAATACTAGCAGACAACTTGACACAGCTAGTAGGAAATGGTCACCCTATTCTTTGTGCAGCAGCCGAACACCTATTTGGATCTGGGGGAAAACGCATAAGACCGGCGATCGTCCTCCTGATCTCGCGGGCGACAATGCTCGAACAAGAAATTACGCCCCGTCATCGACGCTTAGCTGAGATTACAGAAATGATTCACACAGCAAGCTTAGTGCATGACGATGTGGTGGATGAATCCGAGATGCGGCGCGGCGTTCCCACAGTTCACAGTTTGTTTGGTAACAGAATAGCGATATTGGCAGGAGATTTTCTCTTTGCTCAATCTTCTTGGTATTTAGCCAATTTGGACAATTTGCAGGTGGTGAAACTGCTGTCGGAGGTAATTATGGATTTGGCGTCTGGGGAGATACAGCAGGGACTGAACCGCTTCGATGCGAGCATCTCGATTGAGACTTACCTCAATAAGAGTTATTACAAAACTGCCTCTTTAATTGCCAATAGCTCTAAAGCAGCCGGGTTACTGAGCGAAGTTTCTCCAGAAACAGCCGAACATTTGTATAGCTACGGGCGTCATCTTGGTTTAGCATACCAAATTATAGATGATATTTTAGATTTCACAGGTTCGGTAGAAATTTTAGGTAAGCCAGCAGGATCGGATTTAAAAAGTGGTAATCTGACCGCGCCAGTTTTATTTGCTTTAGAAGAAAAAAAATACTTGGAAGTTCTGATAGAAAGAGAGTTTGCCCAGGAAGGAGACTTAGAGCAAGCCATATCCTTGATACATGACAGTCAAAGTATTGAGCGGGCAAAAGAGTTAGCCGCTCATCATGCGAAGCTAGCTGTGGAGCATATTACGCATCTCCCACCGTCTGAATCTCGCGCTTGCTTGATTAAGATGGGTGATTACGTCCTCACTAGGCTTTTTTAGGGTAGAAGAACCCGCGATGAAGGATTAAGTAATAATTCTTAATCCCCCATCACCAATGCCTCACAGGTGATTACTTCATGCAATATCCGGAGGAATTTCTTTTTTTACTCTGTTTTGCTGCAACTGCTGTTGTATTAAGTTTTGCAGGTCGGCTCGTCGGACTTCGATTGAGTCGGTATTAGTGCGAGGAGTTTCAAAAAAAACTATACTATCTACGGGTTCCATTGCTACCAATTGGAACAAAATATGAATCACAGGGATGGGTGCAGCTACCAATTGAGGGTCAAGCCCAGCAGATGATCTGAGTGGGACATCCTGTATTGTAGGAAAAGCATAAATTACGCGCTTTTCCAACTGTGGATTCGCGCGATCGCGGCAGGTAGTCAAAACCCAGCTTTGTTCCATGTTTTGGAGAATATAGTACTGGGAATGGCGTAATTTATGAGCGATCGCGCTAAGGACGGGAGCGATTGCTGTCACAAGTTGCGGTATAACACCATCTTGGGGTGCATTGTCGATCAGCAATTGAATTTGTGCTTGTAAATCCATAATGACCTGTAAACTAATGACTGGGTAGGGCAATAACACCATCAAGAGCAAACAATCAAACGAAATTCAGGAATAATAAATTCAGCCTAATCTGAAACACACAATTTAGGCGCGTTTGACTTGTAGGCAAAATCTTGACCCAATACCCACAGTGTTATCAGGTGGTACTTAAGTATGTTAGGGTCTTTCTAAACACTGGACTATGAATTCAACCGCAACCACAACAATTCAGGGAGTAAGTTCTATCGGCGTAGAGGCGATATTTCAACTCCTTTTTAAGGAGCTTCAGCAATCAACCAAAGCTTCGGAGCAAAATTGCCGCGATGTGGCAACACGAATTGCTGCCGAAGTCTATAGAATTTGCAATGAAAGCAAGCGCATCCAAGCAACCGGTGCAGTCGAAAGTTCTGCAATCACCCTAGCCCGGCATCGGTTGCAACAATGTCTCAGGTATTACGAGTTAGGTTCCAATCGAGGCAGAATAGAATTACACAGTACTTTGAGTGCGATTATCTATCGCTACATCAATCCTCCTCAAAGACAATTGAGCTATCAAGGACGGCTCGTCGTCATTGAAGATTTTCTGCAAAGTTTTTACTTAGAAGCATTAAACGCCTGCCGACGGGAGAATCAACTGGGTGCTACTTATAGTCCCAAAACTCTTTTAGAATTAGCAGAATACATGGCATTTACAGAACGTTATGCCAAGCGCCGAATTCCCTTACCAGGGCGTCAACAACAGCTTATTATTCTCCGAGCGCAAACATTCTCCCAACAACAACCGCCGGAAACTTGCGTAGACATAGAACAGGCGGCAGAAGGTAGTGGTAACGAAGCCGATGGCTCTTGGGAAGATCCCGCCGTGCAGCAATTGCGAAGTGCAATGGCAACACAACCAGAGCCAGAACCCCAAGAAGATACCTTACGCTCTGTCGTCGTTACTGAACTGATGAATTATCTGGAAGAGCGGCAACAATCAGACTGTGCTGATTACTTCGCCCTCCGTCTCCAAGATTTATCAGCACAGGAAATTGAATCGATTTTGGGGTTAACTCCTCGCCAGCGAGATTATTTGCAGCAGCGCTTTAAATACCATCTCATCCGGTTTGCCTTATTACATCGCTGGGAGTTGGTTCACGAGTGGTTGGAAGCAGATTTACACACAAATTTGGGCTTGACTCCTCAACAATGGGAAGTGTATACAGCTGGGCTGGACGAGAAACAACGGTCTCTATTACAGTTGAAACAAGAAGGTCATCCGGATGAAAAAATTGCCAAAACTTTAGGGTTATCAATGGCACAATTACAAAAACGGTGGTTTAAAATTCTGGAACAAGCTTGGGAAATTCGTAACTCCTTAGTGTCCGGATCAGGTGCATCTACTCATGAATAGTGACTCAGAATCCTTACAAAACCAGTTACTCGCTTGGTTGCTGGCAGAAGATGCCCAAGCAGGCGAGCCAAACCTGGTTCACTGTGAGGAAAATGAAGGGGTAGAAAATTTTAGTGAAATCGTCGCCGCCCTAAACGGTGGCGCTTTTGAATTAAAATCTATACCCCAAACCTTTCGACTGGGAGAAATTCCAACTGTGCAAGAACGTTTTCAAGCCGTCCTTAAACGTCGGTTACAAAGTCAAATTCAAAATCATCCACCGCTATTTCCTTGGGAAGCACAACTTACAGAATATCCCGAGTGTCTTGACAAGCCATCGATTGAATTAGTTCCGGTTTGGGCTTCAGCGGCACAGCAATCCAAGCTGAATCTGCCGATTCCACTGCCGGAAAGAGTTTTCCAGCAATTACTGGAGAAATGTCAAGCGCTCGTTGCCTCTTCACTGCCGTTAGGGGCAAAACTTGTTGCTGCTGTGGAGAGCTTATTTCCTGAGGATTCTCAGGCACTGAACGACTTAGCCGGATTGGTGCTAAGAAGTCCCTCTCGTTCTGTGGATGCTCTAGAAACAATGCCGAATCTAGAAAGTGAGTACCCAGATTTACAGCCTCCTCAACAGATGGCGCTGTCGTTGTTGGCGGCAAAACAGCTGCTAGAAAATCTGACTCTGCCTATTTCAGCTACCAATCCAGTGGTAGAAAGGCAATGGCTAACGAGTGCAGGTGTTCTTAGCCTTAAGGTAGAATACCAAACTCAAGGTCCAGTGACGAAGCTAAAAGTTCAAAGTGAGTTGCCCTCTAAAGCTATTGTGAAGCTCCAGGGAGATGCCTCGCAAGCGATCGCCGATTCGTCGAGCCCAGGATGCTTAAGTGTAGAATTACACGACACGCAACCGAACCAAACTTATACCCTGGAAGTTGAGTTAAAAGAAATAGACCAAAGACCACTTTTGTTTGTGATTGTTCCCACAATGTAAATAAATCTTGCCATCGCTAGCAATCCACGTTGATAAATGCCATTGATATAAAATGAATATCCTGGTTTGGAAAAATAACCCATTTTTAAACAAGCGGTCATTAGGGCGTCTACAGAAAGCTGCTATGAGGAAGAGACTTGCGAGTTCGGTTTCGCCGACTTGCTTTGTATCTGTGGCGTCCATATCATCGCTTGACTAAAATACCCATAGACTGCTTTCTCCTTTGCGATGTTTAACAAATCCAGGATACGTTGGCGTCTACCTGCAAGTGTTTTCTGGCGGCAAAATATGCAGGATTCGCCGTTAATGGAAGTGGAAAATTCAATTGCCTTGCGGGTGCTCGTGCTAGCGTTGGTCATTGTCCTAATTGTGGCGACGGATACTGGTGCTGAGATTCAATTCAGTCTTTGATCGGTACCGCTTTCAATAGTGGGCGCGATTTGGAGTTACTACCATCGCCACAATTACAATGTCTCGGTTAAGTTCTGTATCGCCATAGGAATGTTAGCAGCACTGGGGGCTTTTTTTGGGCGATTGTTTGGCGAGTTAAATGATACGCGGCTGGCTTTAGCGGAGTTATTAATTCAACTCCAAGTATTTCATAGTTTTGATATGCCTCGCCGCAAAGACTTGAGATACTCAATTGTCATCGGGTTGATTCTGCTGGGTGTTGCCGCTACGCTCAAAGCAAACTTTCGCATTTGCCCCAGTGCTGCTATTATTTTTAGCAATCGCCTTACCAACCCTCGTTCTAGAGTACCGTTCACGCCTCGGCTTGCAGCCATTAAAATTGTTCTCACGCTTTGCTTGGGAACAAAATAAAAATCAAAAATTACCTTCAAATTTTTTTACTTTTTACTTTTTTCTTTTTACCCTGATTGTGGTACGCGGGCTGGAGATTTTTGCTGTTTTGCCCCGGTTTCCTGCATATCAGGTGCGAATGTTTCCAGTAAGTTCTCCGATAAACATTCAAAGAGATTTTACAGGACGCAGGATCATCAATCCCGGTTATGCCCGTCAAGATCATGGCAAAAATCAAGGCAGTGGTGATAGTAGTCGAGGAGAAGGAAACCAAACTGGTGAACCAGGGCTATTGAATGATAATTTTTATTACGGTTTCAATAGCCGGATGAACCAAAACCTCCGAGGTGTGATGAAACCCAAAGTCGTCATGCGAGTGCAAACGCAAGCAAGGCGTCGGTTTCTGGCGGGTGCTGGCGTTTGACCGCTACACCGACCAAGGATGGGAAATTTCACGTAACGAGCAGGTGCAAACCCTCAAGCAAACGCCTTTGCCATATCAAATTTTTCTTATGTTAGCACCTATCTTTGGGAAGAGTCAAGAAATAGTACAAACATACAATGTGGTGTCAGATTTGCCAAACTTGATTCCAGCTTTGGCTGATCCCAAGGAAATTTACTTCCCCACACCGATGATCGCTGTGGATACAGAAGGCTCTTTGCGATTGCAAAGGTGCCAGTGCCCGCGCTCCTTTGCAATCGCCTGTGGAATTATCTGAAGGTCTAACATATACGGTTACTTCGCAAGTACCACGCGATCGTACTTTGTTGGGAAAAGCCTCAACTAAGTATCCAGAGAGTATAGAAAAATATGACTTACAAATCCCACCTGAAATTGCTCAGAAACTCAGGCAACACACTGAAAAAATCTTAGCCAACTACAACACTGAAAGGGTTGGTAACTCACAAAAAACTCTTGATTCAGCGTATGAAAAAGCTCTTTATTTAGCTCAGTAGCTGAAGCAACACTACAGTATTCCCAAAAATCCCTTAGATTTGCCATATTTAGGTGACAAAGAAGATTTGGTAGAAGCTTTCTTGTTCAAGTACAAAGGAGGTTATCGAGACCATTTCTCCACAGCAGTTTTCAATTGGATGTAATACAGATTGTTTGTAGGGGTTGTTGTATGCCCATACGAGTCAAGCGCGACAGTTGAATGATTAGACTATTGAGTATTTTTCCAGTATTTGATGTCAAGTTTTTTGCTTGACTAACCTTTGCTTTACCTATATCTTTGGGTATATTTTCAAGAAAGTTGGCTAATAAATTGCTAAAAAAAGCATTTGTTAGTTAAAAACGAGGACAGGCGTGAATATAAGCGTTGTAACTCCTATTTTTTGTGGATAACATGGAAAATAATTCTTTCAAAGCTTCTCACACCGCGTTGAGCGTCAGTTTTTTATGGACATTCAGTTAATCAACATCGGCTTTGGCAACATCGTGTCTGCCAACCGAGTCGTTGCCATTGTCAGTCCAGAGTCTGCCCCAATTAAGCGGATCATTACCGATGCACGCGATCGCGGTCAGCTGATCGACGCAACTTACGGTCGCCGCACTAGGGCTGTCATTATCACTGATTCCAGTCACGTTATTCTTTCGGCGATTCAACCAGAAACGGTAGCGAATCGCTTTGTCATTACGCGCGATCATCATCAAGCTGTGGATAATTGACTCAACGGTAGGTTGATAGCCCCACTTTTGTTTGCACTATACCAGCAGTACGATGTGAATTAAACTGGTTTTATGTCACCCAGACTACAAAACTTTTTCAGTCACGAGTCATCCGACTCATGGCTAGTAAATAGTATCTACTGATTAATTCACTCCGAAGAGCCCGGATAATGCAAGTTATATCTACCAAAAGTGCTGCTACTACTAAAGAATGCCCGCCTGTGGGCAAGCTGATTATCTTGACAGGTCCCAGTGGAGTTGGCAAAGGCACTTTAATGCGATCGCTTGTGCAGCGTCATCCAGAACTGCATTATTCTGTATCCGTGACAACTCGTTCTCCTCGTCCAGGGGAAATTGACGGCAAAGATTATTACTTCGTAAGCCGTAGAGAGTTTGAACAATTGGTGGCTGCTGGCGAATTACTGGAGTGGGCAGAATTTGCTGGTAACTATTACGGTACACCTCGGGAAGCCGTCATTAACCAAGTTCGCTCTGGCAAGCGCGTTGTGCTGGAAATTGAGCTAAAAGGGGCACGACAAATTCGTGCTTCTTATCCTAGCGCTTTCAGCATTTTCATTTTGCCGCCTTCTATGAGTGAATTAGAGAAACGGATACGTGGTCGTGCCCAAGATTCAGAAGAGGCGATCGCCCGTCGCCTACACCGTGCTGAAGAAGAAATTAGTGCCGCTGATGAATTTGATCTCAAAATTGTGAATGACGATTTTGAAACTGCTCTAAATACAATCGAAGCGGCTATCTTTGGTTGACACTTCTAAAGGAAGACAGCCATGATTATTCTTTGAGAAGGCACTCACTATTTTAGTAGTTATGTTCGTACTAGGTCAGTCTCTAACTTCCTAGACGATACAAACTTTCTCTAGTGTGTAGGTCAAGCCACTATCAAGGCTAGTTTCTTTTGCTTGCAACTTGCTTAGGTTAGCTAAATCCTCTGATTTTCACGCTCAGGCAAAGTTTAGTGCGTCTCCACGTACTATGTCTATTCTACCATCTGACAGAGGTAAAACTCGCTCGTTATTCTCCTGTTAGAGGTCAAACAACAAGTAAAGGACGCCAAGAAAAAGCTATGTCAACGTTTTCTTTGCGTCCTTTATTTTCTATCATCTGTCTTTGGTCTAATAACTCCTAAACTTTGCAGCCATGACCAAAGAAAGTTTCAAGGGTGAAGCAGCGAGGCTGAAATACTCACTCATGACTTCATAACTACTTGCTGCATGCGAAAAAGCCTCCTTAAGGCTTTCCGGCGGCTTTATTAACCAAACAGATTTTGAATTAAACCCCAATTGCTAGTTAAAAAGTAAGCGACTACCGCACCACCAACACCACCAATTAAGAAAGCACTGGCAAACCCGTTCCAACCTTCTTTGGATCTAAAAGCATCTGGAGGGTTGGGTGTGGTGACAGTAACGTGTGGTTGAGGGGGATTGCTATTGCCATATAGAGATAGGCAACCCGTCAGAATGACAACAAAGCTCAAGGTTGCCAGTAATCCAGCTAAGTTAGCATTAGCCGTATCGCGCAGCGGACCCAATTTGGCAAATGGACCAAAAAGCCAATAACCATGAGCCATACCAATTTCTAGCCCTCGTCTGAAAGGTGTATGCCCAGGGCGATAGGCGGGCAAGGCATTTATGTACCACTTGACTAGGGGTGAAGCATTAATTGGTGTTTCCAGATTGCTGCTTTGCGGATTACGCCCTTCTGGAAAGACTACTTCGCGATTTCTCGCGTCACTGGGGCGATTTTTTGATGCATCTACTGCTGTTGCTATATCTGCCATATTTTCTGTTTTCCTCTAGATGGAATTGTGGCATGATTTTCAAATTAATAATAATTGTTACTGGTAGCTAAATTTCATTGTTGCTATTGAAGTTTATAAAAATTAATTTACCTGTTTTATATATTTTAAAATATTTACAACTTAGCATCGTATGTACAGTATGACTCGTTTGAACGCACTGCCTTTACGACTTATTTAAGTAAACTTAAAAGTTATAAGTTTTCAGTCAGGAGTTTGAAACTATGAAATATCAACGATGAATTATCAGTTTATAACTCATCATTCATAATTCATAATTTCTAACTCCTAACTTTTCTTAAGGGTCTATGGTAACGGATGGAAAAGAAGATCTGGGAAGAAGTAGTTAAATACGATCAAAAGAACAGCGGTAAAAATCAAATTGGCAAACAACAAGACTGGTGCCAGGGAAAGATATTGAACGAGATAATTTGGCTGATTTTGTGCCATGAATCATTCTCCTAAATGACTTAGTTCAATGAGAGCATTGTGGATTGTGAATTGTTAGTTGTTAGTTGTTACTTATCAAAAAGTATTACTAACCACTAACTCAGTTCCAATCTTAAAATCCTTACTAGCGTGGGGAAATGGGGATTTCTTCATCCTTGGCTGTTAATTCACCCGACAGCAATTCTCTTAGGGCGGCTACAGGCCAAGTAAAGCCTGACAGCATAATTGGCAGTGCTTTTGGTACCTCAATTTTGACTTCCCTCCATTCGACCTCACCGCCTTGTTTTTTGTTTGTTTGTAGATAGGTACGACCTACCCAACCAATCCAACCAGCAATATAGAGGAACAGAATGCCAGGAATCGTGAAGTCACCAACATGGTTGAGACGACCATCCACGATCAGATGAGGTAAACCTTCTGGACCACATATCGCTTGAGAATAACGCTCAAATCGTTTTTCCCCGGAAGCAGGGTCAAAATTAGTAGCACGGGCAGCTTGTACCCGTTCTTGGAAGGCAGGAGATTCGCTGCAAGGCACAAGACCTGTCCCTGGAACCTGCGCTTGAGCAGGCGGGGCAAAGTTGAACCAAACACAAATCGTTAAAATCAAAGCAAACAAGCGTCGCATGGAATTGTTTCCTTTTATTACGAAACAAAAAATTTTTTGTACAAAACGAGGCGGCTTGTACAATCCTGATTTGCATAACTAGCAAGTCATCATATCTCTTGCCCGTGAACCGAGTAAAGTTGAAGTAAATAAAAGTTAAAGCTTCTCAAACAAATCTTTGGGAACATCGAGCCATGAGTGGTGAGTCTTGAGTCAAAATTTTCTGTTTTTTACCAATTGCAGATTCTTCTGACTCAGAACTTACCACGGCTCACTGAACACTGACTCTATCAAAACTCAGAACTTAGCATTTTTTTAGCAATGGCAACCGTTTTGGCAATTGAAACTAGCTGTGATGAAACCGCCGTGGCAATTGTTAACAATCGTCAAGTTTGTTCTAGTATTATTGCCTCGCAAATTCCAGTCCATCAGCAGTATGGTGGAGTGGTGCCGGAAGTCGCATCCCGCCAGCATCTAGAAATCATAAATGAGGCGATCGCCCAAGCCTTGGAACAAGCACAACTAGACTGGAGCAACATTGATGGTATTGCAGCGACTTGTGCCCCAGGACTAGTTGGGGCGCTGTTGGTCGGCTTAACTGCCGCCAAAACCTTAGCAATGGTACACAACAAGCCATTTTTGGGAGTTCATCACCTCGAAGGTCACATTTACGCAACTTATTTGAGTGAGCCAACGTTAGAGCCTCCTTTCCTTAGCTTACTGGTTTCCGGTGGACACACAAGCTTGATTTACGTCAAAGATTGTGGTAAATACCAGACTTTAGGCGAAACTCGTGATGATGCTGCTGGTGAAGCCTTTGATAAAGTTGCCCGTTTGTTGCATTTGGGCTATCCTGGCGGACCAGCGATTGACAGGCTAGCAAAACAAGGAAATCCCCAAGCCTTTACCTTACCAGAAGGGAAAATCTCCTTACCAGGTGGCGGATATCATCGGTATGATGCCAGTTTTAGTGGGTTAAAGACGGCGGTACTGCGGTTAGTACAGCAGTTTGAAAAAGATGAGCAGTCTTTGCCAACGGCAGATGTAGCGGCTAGTTTTCAGGAAACTGTAGCGCGATCGCTCACCAAAAGGGCGATCGCTTGTGCCCAAGACTACGGTCTTTCCACGATTGCTGTTGGTGGAGGTGTAGCAGCTAACAGTGGTTTAAGACAACAGTTACAACGCACCGCAGAAACTCACAACCTACGCGTGTTATTCCCCCCCCTAAAATTTTGCACCGATAATGCCGCGATGATTGGCGCTGCTGCTGCTGACCATCTCAACAGAGGTCATACCTCTCCTCTCACCCTTAGCGTTCAGTCTAGGCTAGCGTTAACCCAAGTTATGCAGTTGTATCAAGGGTGATCACAGGAATGAGGAGAATATTACTCCCTCATCTCCCTCATCTCCCTCATCTCCCTCATCTCCCCCATCTCCTCTCGTTTGTAGTACTGCACAATCAGAGAGCGGATGTGAGTAGCAACCGCGTCCGGCTGTTCCAACATGGCTAGGTGTCCGCAATCAGAAATTTCGATAACATTGTCACCACAGTAGCCGAAAAGAGGGTGAAAGCTAGCTAAATGCCGTACATACTTGGGTTCCATAACCTTGTCTTCCGCACCAGTAAGGAAATAAACCGGTTGCTTCAGTTGAGAAACAAGTTGAGGCAAGCGGTTTATTTCTTCTTCTGTTGTAGAATCTAGCAGTGCTCCCAAAGCTGCTTCTGGATCTGCAACAACAAAATCAATCACCCGCTGACGCGCCCAATTGCGCTCCAAGGGGCGTGCTACACTCGCTCTGGTAAACAGTAAATCAATCAGAGG
This sequence comes from Scytonema sp. PCC 10023, assembly GCF_963920835.1. NCBI lineage: Bacteria > Bacillati > Cyanobacteriota > Cyanophyceae > Nostocales > Scytonemataceae > Scytonema > Scytonema sp. PCC 10023. The sequence goes on along the minus strand of NZ_CAWUDP010000033.1, from coordinate 64,503 downwards.
CACTTGGCTAAGCCATTTCGGGCGAAGTTGCAAAAACCGTTGACCTGCCGAGCGAAACTGCTCAAACGCTTCTTTAAGATAAATTCCACCACCTGAGTTAATACAAATCACACCTTTGACAGATTCAGGCATTTGGGCAGCGCCCCAAAGAGCGATCGTCCCTCCTAAAGAGTGACCAACCAACCAAGCACTCTTAACGTTTAATTGTTGCAGGAGATCTGCTAGATCGTGAGCATAGGCAGCCGGAGTATAAGGAGAATCAAAGGGATTAACAACCGCACGACTAGATTTATCACTTAAGCTGAAATAAGTTTGTTCTCGACTAAAATCAGTTTTTAACCTAGACTGGGACTCTCCAAAACCTCTTAAATCATAGGAAAGACACTGAAAATCATCTGACAACCGGGAAATCACAGGTTGCCAGTATCCACTGCTATTGAGCCATCCGTGGATAAAAACTAAGGTGTGGGGATAGTCCGTGGGAGCCGTTAGCTCGTATGCGTGTGGAACGCCCAAGATTTCTATGGTTGCCATACTCCTATCGTACCCCGTTCAGGCAGGCAGTAGGGGAAGCAGGAGCAGCTTGACCCAGACCCAGACACGGAGAATTTTCTCTTGGATCTCCCTCATCCCCCTCATCCTCCTCAATACTCGCTTCGCTCTCTATCCTCATCTGCCTCATCTGCCTCATCTGCCTCATCTGCCTCATCTGCCTCATCTGCCTCATCTGCCTCATCTCTTTCATCTCCCTCATCTTCCCAACAACAATTCTCAGGGCTACTGAAAATCTTCGCTCTAAACTTGCCGTGTGGCGAAAGCCTCCGCGATGGGTGCCGGAGGTAAGCTTACTTTCAAATACTTCTGTTTTAGTGAATTTCTCCTTGGCTTTACAACAAAATGCTAAAGTTGAAAGAGATTAGTGTGAAACACACTCTTGCTGACTACTGTCATTCAAAATCCCGCAAAAACACAAAAAACTGTCTGTCTAAGGGGGATAAAAGGTGCGTAGTTCGGTGATCCGTGAATCAGCACTCTTCTCAGTAGTAACCAATTCAGTTATAGTACCCGAACCGCGTTGGCATGGGTTTTTGGAAAACTTGGTTTAGTACATCAGAAGCTACCTCAACAACCAGAACAACACCCTTAGAAGAGTATGCAGTGGAAACTGTTGGTAACTCAAGCTCTAATAGTGTTGGCGAAGTTCATCAGCAGGAAACTCGCATAGTTTTTAGTACGGAGCGAGATATCGACCTGTATGAACTAGAGGAACTATGTGATTCAGTCGGTTGGTCGCGTCGTCCTCTGCGAAAAGTGAAAAAAGCTATTGAGCATAGTTTTCTCGTAGCCTCTATGTGGCAAGTGCGAGGAAACAAAAGGCGACTTATTGGTTTTGCCCGTGCGACGTCAGATCATGCCTTTAATGCCACAATTTGGGACGTGGTAGTTCATCCGGAATTTCAAGGTAAAGGACTGGGTAAGGCTCTCATGAAATATGTACTCAAAAAGCTTAGGAGTGAAGAAATTAGCAATGTTACTCTTTTTGCTGATCCCCATGTTGTAGACTTCTACCGGACTTTGGGTTTCATGTCCGACCCAGAAGGCATCAAAGGTATGTTTTGGTATCCTCATTAATTTTTAAATGAACACAGTAGCTTTTCCCACAAACTCAGCTAAGATTTTAAGGTTTCAGTATTAAGACGCTGTTTGCCATAGAGCGAAAAGCGGTAATTCCTTATAAGAAGGTAGGCTGAAAACCCCTTGGCAATAGCTGCGGGGATGAAGGCCACAACCTAGGCTAAAGCCTACAGTCAATTGACAAAAACGTACGAATGAGCAAAAATGAAAAGTACGATTAAATATAAGCAAGTAACGGAACAGATGTGAAAGACAGTAACATCACGTATGCAAAGCTAACGCTTTAGCACTTGCGAAACTTTAATTGTAGGACGAACATCTAAAAAGACAAAAAACTAGGGAAGGGCATTCCCGAAGTAACGCTACAGGAGTTGAAACCTCTACTCTAGCTGGTGCAAACCTGTTAGTAGCAAGTTTTGACGATGAATGTAGAATCCCCTGGCTTTACGAACAAATCAGCGATAGCAAAATTTGTTCAGCTAGGGGAGTGTCAATTGCATCACTTCCAATTACAACAAACAAGTGGTTGTGACTTGCTTGCAGTAGGTGAGAATATGCTACACAAAGCTTGACAAAGCAGGGTGTTGGCAAAAAGTAAAAAGCGTGGTACGATTACAAAGCTAATCCAAAAAGTTACACAAGTAAGTCAAACCAAAGACTATTAGTGTAATGAGCAAGCACTATTAGTGTAAGAAAAAAGTGAACGTTAGTTAACTTCTGTAATCGGGATGTAGCGCAGCTTGGTAGCGCGCCTGCTTTGGGAGCAGGATGCCGCAGGTTCAAATCCTGTCATCCCGATATATAAATATTAATGAATAAATCCTAGACCAATTTACTGGTCTAGGTTTTTTTACATCATAATATTATATAGCTGGTTAGATACTTACCAGAAATACACGTAGGGTGGGCAATGCTCACCAAAACCCAGATATAACCTAGATATAATAGGCATTGCCCACCCTACAAATACTTAAATTTTTTTAAAATAAAACCGGATTGCTATATAGCTGGTAAATATCTAACCAGCCCTTCTCGTGTCCCAGACGCTGGGCACACAGGACACGTGCGCAGAACTTATGAATATGAGTTTGGATGTCGCTGAGCGCAAAGCATACCTCCACGGCATAGCAAGCACGCAGTCGCTTCTGTCGGGCATCTACAAATTCTGTCATCTCAATTTGGTAATGTAAATTACCAAAGAATACACATATAAAAGAATATAGTTTTTTTTGCACATATTATCAAAAAATCAAATAAAAAGTCCACATTTGCCTGTTTTTAGACTGTTAGTTTGATTTGTAAGTGTATGGACACATAAATTGCATGTTTTCCCGCAAGCTGTAATGATGCTGCATTGTGCTTTTATTATTCTCTATTAGCCAAAGTTATTTTTAAGGAGTGAGTTACCGCAAAAGTGCAAAAATCTGTAAATCCTGAAACATTTTGCAGCAGCCGTAGCAGGAACGAATTAATATTTCTTGTCGTCAACTATAGGTGAGAAAGCCAATAAAATGGCAGATGATGCCTTAGGTAAAGAGAAGATTTCTCGCCGATCTTGTTAAGATACAGCAGGCATCTACACTTTGAGTGCAATTTTTACTAAGGCGAAATTGAAACACCAAAAACAGCACAGTCAATTGGTAAAGAAGGTACTATAACTAAGACTAGTTGGTGCTGTGCAAATCCAACTATTTGTCAGACTTGATTTTAGATGTATTGATGCGAGGAGAAATCATGAATTCATTAGTTCGCTGGGGCACAACATTGAGTTTAGTTGGGAGTACTCTGCTGGCAACGGTTTTTAGCGGGAATGCTCCAGTGCTCGCATTGACAGAACAACAAATTAAAGAAAAATTAGACCCAGTACCAGTGTTTTTGATTACTAACAACCAAGGTGTACCTCTAACTCGTACTGTCAATGCCCAAAATGGACAAAACGGACAAAACGCGCAGAAGAAGCAAGCCACAGTGACAGATGTTTTCATGAGTGGACAGGACGCTCAGGCTTTTATCACCCAACTGCAGAATGTCCAAGGCAAAGACCCGAAAATGGCAGAAATGTTAAAAAGCCTGCAAGTGACACCTGTACCCTTGGGGATGATTTATCAAAGACTTCGAGAAAATGCTAAGAAACCAGACAACCTCGTGTTTGCTTTTAACCCTGGAAAGCAAGATCTAGACGGGGCGGTAACATTGCTGCGCCAAAGTGGTAAAGAAGTTAAGCAGTTCCCCAGTGTGCCTGTTTTTATCGTTAGATCGCCAGACAAGGGGTATGTATCCGTTAAACGGAAAACTGACAACAAGGAAGTTATTCCTCTGTTTTTAAGTCAAAAAGACGCTCAAGGTTTGTTGAACCAAGTCAAGCAACAAGTTCCCAAGGCTGAGATTCAGGTTGTGGACATAGACGGAGTTATTAAAACTATGCGGGATAAAAATGATCCGTGGCTCAGCCAAGTATCTATAGTCCCATCTACCGAAAGTATGCAGTATGTCATTAGCAAGCGAAATAATGCAAAGCCTAGTGGCTCTGCTCCGAATCAAACCCCCTCTGCCAAACCTTCCGCACCTGCTCCTAAAAAATAATAAATTTATGCCTTAAGATAGAGGCATGAGGGATAAGCAGTCGTTATTAAGTGGTTTGCAACTTTGGCAGTGGCGGAACGCGGCAATTCAATCTGCGATCGCCACTGGAATTTCACCTGCTGAAGTAGATTGGTTACTACAAGAAGTTGCTGGGTTAGACCGATTAGCATTGCGTTTGGAATCATTTAAAGACCGAAGTCAGGTTGCTTTAGAGTTATCTTTAGAAGATTTAGACAAACTCTGGCAGCGGCGATTAAATGAACATTTGCCAGTACAATATGTTGCTGGAGCGACTCCCTGGCGAAACTATAAAATTGCTGTGTCAAACGCGGTTTTGATTCCCAGACCAGAAACAGAGTCCTTGATAGATTTAGCTGTCGCTGCAAGTGTTAGTGGGACAGATCCATCTTTAAAACAAGGACACTGGGCTGACTTGGGAACTGGTAGTGGCGCGATCGCGATTGGACTGGCAGATGTTTTCACGAAAGCAATCATTCACGCTGTTGATTACAGTCACCAGGCGCTTCTGGTTGCAATGGCAAACGCCCAAAATCTAGGTTTTGGGGAGCGCATTCGATTTTATCAAGGTTCTTGGTGGCAACCTCTGGAATCGCTCAAGGGTCAGTTTAGTGGCATGGTGTCTAACCCGCCTTATATCCCCACCAACATCATACCTACCCTACAACTTGAAGTCGTTAACCATGAACCACATCTCGCTTTAGACGGGGGTGCTGATGGTTTGGATTGCATCCGCCATTTAATAGAAATCTCCCCCACCTATTTACGACCCGGTGGGGTGTGGCTGATTGAGATGATGGCAGGACAAGCAGATAGCGTGCAAGAAATGTTGCAAAATCAAGGTAGTTATTGCAACATTCAGATTCACCAAGATTTCGCTGGTATTAAGCGCTTTGCCCTGGCATATAAAAAAAGTACGTAATATAGCGCTTGGATTAGGGATTAGGGATTAGGGATTAGGGATAGTCAACAGTACCAGCCGCAGTGAACAGTACCAGCATGGTACTTGATAACTGAAAACTGGTAACTGATAACTGATAACTGATAACTGATAACTGTCGCCAGTCCCAAGTCCCCAGTCCCCGTTAATATAGGAAAATTTTCTTCCTTTGTCCACTGATAATTAGGTATTCTGAGTTCTGAGTTCTGAATTCTGAGTTCTCTTGATGCAAGTTTCCCTAGACGCCCTTGTGGCTGGTGTACGTGCTGGTCAATTAATAAGTTTTCCCACAGATACTGTTCCCGCACTGGCAGCTTTACCAGAACAAGCAGGCTTAATTTATGCAGCCAAGCAGCGGAGTCGCGATAAACCTTTAATATTAATGGCAGCCAGTGCGGAAGAAATCTGGTCTTTTGTCACGGGCGATGACAATGAGTATGAAATTTGGCACAGAATTGCTAAGAAATATTGGCCAGGAGCGGTGACTTTGGTGTTGCCTGCTTCAGCAAGTGTACCAAAAGCGATGATTTCTATTCCTGATGAAGATTTAGACCTCCAAAAGAGTCAGGCGACTCACTTCATGACAATAGGGATTCGAGTACCTGATTGTAGGATTGCTCAGACAATTTTGACACAAACAGGTCCTCTGGCAACCACCAGTGCCAATTTATCAGGTCAACCCCCCTTACAAACAATGGCAGAGATCTCGGCACAGTTTCCCGATGTTTTGACTCTGGCGGCGACGGAACTTAAAGACGAGATACGAGGAATTGGTGTCCCTTCCACTGTTGTTAAATGGACTGGAAAGAATTGGCAAATTTTACGGCAAGGTGCTATAAATGTAGAGCTTTAAGCCTTGGATTCAGTAGATAAAAGAGTATTTTCTGCATAGGGGCGACTCCCTAGGGAAACTATGCTCTTTGCCGAAACGGGTCTGTTGTCTACTTGAATGGCACTATTTTTAAGGTGCATGAGGCGCTTGTGCATCTTTGCCCTACTTTGAGCAATACTTAGGTAACGCTGCAGGGCATCCAACCTAACTTAACTACGTTTGTTTATACATGGTATGGACTTTGGATGGGAATGAAAGTTCCCGTTTTGTCCTACATCCTTTAGCTTCAGTAGAGGCTTGTTAGGCTTACCGCTTTACTGTTAAGCTAAAACACATTTAGATTGCGTATTTTTGGTTGTGATAAGGGTGTAGGATGTAGTGAATTTATCTAAACCTATACTTTTTATCCCTTAACTAAATGTGCAAACAAGATGTGCAACAGCTTATCAACATATAAAAGGGTGCATCTGGAGGCAGGCAAATCTGAGTTCACCAGACTAAACCTGCTTCAGTAGGCTTGGTTTGTCAGATGGATGCTCCTGAATCATCAAGAGTACTAAGAGTTAGGAACATCGTAGTATTCCGGCTAAGTGCTGTGTGTAAACAATTCCAAAGTTTTCTCTTCAACCTTAAAACTGAGTCAGAAATAGAAGAATTTTTACCTGTAGCTAGAAATTCAGGATTGGAGGACTCTGTTGGAAAGGAGTGAAATGGAAACTCTGGAACTTTGTTTTCTGCCTCTATGGTTTATTAAAAACGTGATTGTTGCCAGATTATGAATTGGAGTCACTGGGTATATTTAGGAGTAGGACTAGCATTAGGGGTGAGTGTGAGTGGGTTATTTGCGCGGCGGGAGGCGTCTTCTAGCTCATCCACAGTCTCATCGGTCGATGAACAACAGGCTACATCGGCACTCCTGCAACAGATCAAGCAAACGCAGCTAGCGTATTTTATGGCACGGGAAATCAGCCAGTTTAAGGCAGGGTTTTTGGCGCGGACGACTCACGTATTGCGATCGCCCTTGAATGGTTTGATTGGTTTGCATCAGTTAATTTTGTCTAACTTATGTGAAAATCCAGAAGAAGAGCGAGAATTTATCGCTCAAGCTCACGAGCGAGCGCTGAAGCTGCTAAAACTGATTGATGAAATTCTTAGCGTTGCCAGAATCGAACATGGTACGAACAAATTAAATATTCAGCCTTTAAAACTAGCGGAACTATTGCAGGAAGTTCATAACTTAACTTATATGTTGGCGGAAAACCGCAATTTTCCCTTCCAACTGATAGCACCAGATCCAGAAATTTATATTTTTGCAGACCCTTTTTGGTTACGACAAGTCTTAGTAAATTTGGTGGAAACTTCCATTGGTCTGATGGAGGAAGGCAGTATCTGTATTTCTGCCAAAGTTTCCCAGACGAGTGATTGCGTTCACATTTGGTTAGATGTGCCAACTGATGCGGCTCCCCAAAGTGAGCCGATAGATTTTATAACATCACAAGAAAAGATGCTTGAGGCTGATGGGAAAAAAGACATTTTCATGCCTGGAATGAAGCTATTACTCAATCAAACTCTTTTGGAAGTCATGGCGGGAAAGTTGGAAATCGTTCCCTTTCCCACCACTGAGGGACAAGCCGACGATGTGAGGAGGCTACAAATATCTATCCCCCGAGTGATTCCTGAAGCTGAATTTCCGCTGGAAGAGAACTAAAGTTCGGTTGATTATATAGCACCATTGTAGTGGTGGAATTAGCTTGGAAACCAATCCTTTCGTAGAACCGCTGCTTGTGAGTAGTCATTAAGTAGATACGCTCAACGCGGTTCATACGGGGATGGCTCAAAACGGTTTCCACCAACTTGCTTCCCAGTCCAACACCACGGAACTCTGGATCGATGGCAACATCCCAAATAGTAGCGCGGTAGATGCCATCGGAAGTTGCTCTGGCAAAGCCAATCAGCCGTTCTCCATCCCAAACGGTAATCACAGGGTCACTGTTGGCAATGGCTATGCCCAAATCTTCGATGCTGCGACCTTTTGCCCAAAAAGCAGAAACGTTTAATAGCTGCTGGATCTGATAAAGATCGATTTCAGACTTGCGATCGCTAAATCGAATTTGAGTATGACTATCATTCATGGATTTTACCGAATTGCACGAGTATATTCGCTATCCTGAATCCGATTTTGCAAGATAGCGGTTGAATTGTATCAATGATAAACTTTAAAAAAATTAATACTTTAATTTAACTGCAAACCCATCTCCATAAAGGATGACTTGGTCCTTGCTGACGTATCCGACAAATCTGTTGTTCTAGGCGTTGCTTTTCCTGCTGTGGTAGTCCTAGTAGCGCATTCCGACTTTGCCAAATAAGAACAGCAAGGGTGATACCCAGACAAAAATATAGACCAAAAGTAGCCAAGGGATGATAGTATAGCCCGTATCGCACAGCTACCCAGGTAAAGTATTGTCGCCACAGTGCAATTTCAGAACGTAAATCCCACACACAAACAGGCACAACAGTTAGCCACAAAAAACCGACAAACAACCACCTGGTATATACCTGTAGCTGGTGCAGCTTTTGTACTTGTTTAGCAAAAGACGGATCGCTTTCGTCAGGATACCAGCTATTTGGTGATGGTTGTTCTCGTTGAGCCATAAGTGGGTAGGAGATGGAGGGGGGAGATGGGGCAATGGGATAAAGAGCGTATCCCTCACGGGACGCTTTGCGACGAGCGCGAGTATTGGGGAAAAAATGAAGTATTTATTATTCTTAACTCCTAACTCCTAACTCATCACTCATAACTAACTATCAACTGAAGCATCTATTGATTCGGGGCGATTGGGTAGTACTGATTCACCTTTATACTCTCGCCACAAAGAAAGGAGAGTGCTGGCGATAAAAATACTGGAATAAGCCCCAGCAGCAAAACCAATAATCAATGCTAAAGCAAAATTTTTCAGTGTTTCTCCTCCAAATAGGAAGAGCGCAAGTAATGTCAGCAACACGGTTAAGGTTGTGTTTATTGACCGTGTTAGGGTTTGGTTTACCGCATCATCTACAACATCGGCAAAGCGGCGTTCAGGATTAGTTTTGATAGTTTCGCGAATACGGTCATAAATGACCACAGTATCGTTAACCGAAAAACCTGTAATCGTCAGCAGGGCTACGATAAAGAGGCTATCTACTTCTGTCCCTAGTGTCAAACCCAAAATCGAAAAAATCCCGAGCGTGATGAAAATATCGTGGAATAGAGCAACAATCGCAAAAAGGGCATAGTCTAACTGGAAGCGAAAAGCCATGTAGACAACAATGCCAATGAAGGAAACGATCAAAGCGATGACACCAGACCGAAACAGATCTTGCCCGACGCTAGGACCCACCGTATCAATTTGGTTTTTCTCAGGGTCAAAAGCGCCAATTTTCTCACTGATAGCGTTTTGCAACTGGGTACGCTGTTCGGGAGTTAAAGTTTTTGTCCGAATTAATACACCGTTTTCTTTCCTTGTCTCTTTATCGGCAATAATTTGGATACTGCTATCACCCAGCCCTTGTGCTCTGGCTACTTCCCGCACGACGTTGACATCAATCGCTTTGTCGCAGTTACCTGGTTTGGTACAATCTCGTTCAAACTGCAGCCGCGTACCACCGATAAAATCCAGACCGGGACGCAGCGGAGCACCAAGTTGTTGCCAAGAAATCACCATTGAGATGATACCGGCAAGGATAATCGCGGAGGAAACAATCCACCAAAGTCCTCTTGATTTGTTGATACTGAGTCTCATCGAGCCACCTCTGCCTTATTCGTCACTGGCAGGTTCGGACAGAAAAGTTCGGTTTTGCGCAGCGAAGGGAATGAAATTGCGAAAAACATAAGTGTGCGACTACAGGTGATTGCTGAAAACATACTGACAGCCACACCCAAAGCTAAGGTCAGAGCAAAGCCTTTCACCAACCCAGAACCGAGCCAGAAGAGTGCCGCACAGGCAATCCATGTTGTCACGTTACTATCTAAAATACTAGAAAACGCTCGGTAAAAACCGGATTCTACAGAACGATACAGAGATTTGCCTGCTCGTAATTCTTCCCGTGTACGCTCAAAAATCAGCACGTTAGCATCAACCGCCATACCAATACTGAGGATAAAACCAGCAATACCTGGTAGTGTGAGGGTAACGCCTAACAAAGCAAAGCTTGCCCAAGTTAAAAGGGAGTAAATCACAAGAGCTATATCCGCAATCAATCCCGGCAATCGATAGTAGACCACCATAAATATTAATACTAAAGTCAGACCACCGATGCCAGCATAGATGCTGCTTTGTATACTATCTTTACCTAATGTCGCCCCAACAGTCCGGATTTCTCCAATTTCTACTGGTACGGGTAACGCGCCACCACGTAGTTGCACGCCTAAGTCGTTGGCTTGTTGTGCAGTAAATCGACCTGTAATCACAGCAGAACCACCAGTAATACCCGTGGTAGCGAATTCGGGTCCTACGGTGGGAGCACTAATGAGTTCGTTGTCCAGAAAAATACCTATGCTGCGTCCGGTACCGGCGAGTTGTTTCGTCAGTTCAGCAAACACCTCACCACCCTTTTCATTAAAGCGAATAGCAACATTCCAGTCACTTCCTTGCGTTGGTTCGCCATAGGCGTCCTTGAGGTATTTACCACTGAGTGGTGGGTTTGTGCTTTCAAACAATTCCGCAATTGCTTTAGTATTGTTTTGCAGTTCTTGTTGATTTTTCTCTATAGCAGCTTTATCGTTGCTCTTCCTTAATTGTTCCTGCTTTGCCTTCAGTTGTGCTCTGGATGCTTGAAGAGCAATAACTTGAGTTTCTGTATTTGGCTTTTGCTTGCGAAACTCTAATTCTGCCGTACCTCCCAGGACTCGTTCTGCTTGCTCTGGGTCATTAACTCCGGGCAGTTGTACTAAAATTTGGTCTGTACCTACCGTTTGGATGACTGGTTCAGAAACACCCAAACCATTGATCCGACCTTCAACGACGCTTTTGACAGCATCCAATTCTCGTTCGGTAATTTGCTGAATTTCTGGTGTGGTTTTCACCTGAATGGTAAGCTGTGAACCTCCCCGCAAGTCTAACCCTAGAGGTATAGGAATTGTGGCAATCACCGTAATGGCGGCAATTACCAAGATTAAAATCAAAGCTAATAGCGATCGCTGTCTTTGCATACCCTTACTCGCTGCGACAAAGGCTATGATAGCGCTCTTTGGAAGAGTTGTAGAGACGCGCCATGGCGCGTCTGTACATTTGTTAGTAGAAACGCACTGTTTGAAGCGTCTGTACATTTGGAGCGTTGCTAGTTATTCTTTACGAATAACTACTAACGACTACCCAAATTCCACTTTCCAATCTTAGACGCGCAAAGCTACCATTTTTTCCACAGCTTCAACAATTTGCTCTGGTTGAACAATCGTTAATCTTTCCATAGTACCGTTGTAAGGCGTGGGAATATCTTGGGAAGAAAGCCGCAGTACAGGTGCATCCAATTCATCAAACAAGCGTTCATTGATAGAGGCAATTAATTCTGCTCCAATGCCTCCTGTTCTCATGCCCTCTTCCACGATAATCACTTGATGTGTTTTTCTTACTGATGCACCAATTGTATCAAAATCTAGTGGCTTGAGTGATATCAGGTCAATGACTTCTGGGTCATAACCTTGTTTTTCCAATGTTTTTACTGCTTGCATCACATGATGCCTCATCCGCGAGTATGTCAATATTGTGACATCTTTTCCCTGCCGTACAACTTCTGCTTTATCCAAAGGCAGTAGGTATTCTTCTTCTGGTAAGTCTTCTTTCAAGTTGTAAAGCAGAACATGTTCAAAGAACAACACCGGGTTATCATTGCGGATAGCGGATTTCAGCAATCCTTTGGCGTTGTAAGGAGTAGAGCAGGCAACAATTTTCAACCCTGGTACGGCTTGGAAGTATGCTTCTAGGCGCTGGGAGTGTTCTGCGCCCAACTGTCTTCCTACACCTCCAGGACCGCGAATCACCATTGGAATTTTAAAGTTACCGCCGGAAGTATAGCGCAGCATTCCAGCATTGTTAGCTATTTGGTTAAAGGCAAGAAGCAAGAAGCCCATGTTCATGCCTTCAACAATTGGTCGCAACCCGGTCATTGCTGCCCCAACAGCTAAACCTGTAAAGCTGTTTTCAGCAATCGGAGTGTCTAGAAGTCGGAGATCGCCATATTTTTTGTATAAGTCTTTAGTTACTTTGTAGGAACCGCCGTAGTGTCCTACGTCTTCACCAAGAACGAAGACAGTTGCGTCACGCGCCATTTCTTCATCAATGGCTTCCCGCAAAGCGTTGAAGAACAGTGTTTCTGCCATTTGACCAATATTATCGATTATTGTTCTTGAATCTTATCGCGCATCTGCTCTCCAAGACGGTGAGCAATTGCACGAGTTGCATCTATAGTCATAAACCGTAAAAAGTTCAGAGGACAACACAGACACTATTATTACGGGTTCTGGTACTTTTTCGCCCTTTCCTACACGGACTTTACCTAATTTATAAATCAGTGACACATATGACGTGCTTTGTACAAGGCAGACCTTATTGTGGAACCACAACGCGTGTATTAACTTTCTTCATGACAAATTCTTTTCAGTCAGGAATGTTCTCAGTGATAAGCTAGAACACGTTGAAATGACATATTTCGTTGTGGGAAATTTTCATATTTTTTCCAAAATACCATTTGCCAAATGTAACTTTTAAACTTTAATTAAGCAATTTTCTGACTTGGATAAATGTCTTATACAATACCAAAGAATTTACCTGTTACCCGATTAGCCTTTAAAAGATAATGGGAGTATGTCAATGAATCTACCTGTTGTTTTCGATATTGCTCTTGGCTTAGTTTTTATTTACTTAACTTTGAGCTTGATAGCTTCTGAAATTCAGGAATTAATTTCTACCCTTCTACAATGGAGAGCTAAACATTTAAAACAATCAATTGAATTGCTTATGGCAGGTGGTAGCGAAACTGGTTCAGAAGAAATCGAAAAGGCAGTGGAGTTGGTAAAGGAACTTTATGGAGACCCCATAATTAATACCTTAAATCAACAAGCAAAGGATGGAATAGAAAAGGGATTCCGAGACGTTACTAAAACCATTAACTCAAAAGTATCAAAAGAAAAAGAAAGTGCTCCTTCCTATATTCCTTCCGAAACCTTTGCAATCACTTTATTAGAAACTTTAAAAATTCCCCAGTTAATTAATCATGTGAAAAATCCTAGTACTCAAACTAACTTGCACATGATACTATCCACTTATAAAGAATTGAAAACAGGTATTAATGATAAAAATAGTGATAGCTACCAAAGAATCCAAGCAATATATGGAGAGATTGAGCAAAACCAAAATTTTCAAAATCTTGTTAATAGTTTACCAGAGCGCGTACCTGATAAATTAATTAATAGTCTTACTGTTATTGCTGACAGAACTAGGATAAAAATTGATGACCTCAAACAAGAAGTGAATCAGTTTCAAAAAGAGGTTGAAACGTGGTTTGACCGTTCAATGGATCGGGCAAGTGGTGTTTATAAGCGCAATGCCAAAGGAGTTGCAATTTTAATTGGGATATCAATTGCAATATTAACCAATACTGATACATTTCACCTGCTTAACAGACTATCACGGGATTCGGCTATCCGCTCTGCCATTACTCAAAGTGCAAGCCAGCGAGTTGATTTTCTTAATGACTCAAATGCCAGAATGGAAATTCAGAAACTGTTAGGGGATGCTTCTGTACCCATTGGATGGCAAAACATCAATCAACAGCTTGATCTTGAACCATTGAATACTAGTCAAGGCAATACTGCTAACGCTGTCTTGCGCAAAATTTGGAAGGTTATAGCCATGTTTGGCGGTTGGGTTGTGAGCGGTTTAGCTATTGCCATGGGTGCGCCTTTTTGGTTTGATATCCTTAATAAAGTTGTCAATGTGCGTAATGCTGGTCCAAAACCTCAGTCGTATAGTAAAGATCAGCCGCCTTCAAATTAGCGTTTCACTGCGAAGTTTCCCCTCTTCCTCCAGTGTTTGAACTCAGATTGAACTGTGTCACTGACAGACTGGCTAGGGGGATACGATCAAGTCATTCACCCTTATCAACGCTCATCAAACTATACTCCCAATTTTTGCCTGAAGTTATTCAACTGACTCGTCCTTTGGAACTGAAAAACAGGGGCTAGCAACAGGCTATGAATTGAACGTCTTGCGCGGCAGTCCCCACCCGAGCGCCGTAAGGCGGGGTGGGGAAGGATAGCGCTTCAGGGTCGTGTTTGAGCTAGTTTGCATTTTTGTCTGTGCAGTGTTATAATTATTACTGCGAGGCATAAACGTAAAGTACCCGCTTTGCCGTAGAGGAAGACTACCCGTAGCATAAAGGCAACTAGGTAACTGGTCGGCAATGGTCAACCTAATCGATACAGTTAACGGCAGTATCCTGATACCAGAATCAGCGTCTAATAGAGGTTTTGTCCCCTTAGATATTTCTGGGCTAGATAAAAATTTAGCCACGGCGTTAGGAACTAGCGTCGTCAGACGCAGATGGTAAACCTCTATCCAGTAGAGCCGTCAGGACTCGAACAGGTAAGTTCACCAAGCGAAGCGTCAAAAACACGACCCGTAAGTTGGGATTTTGGAAACCCCAACCGAGCGCGAAGCGGGTTGGGGTAGTTCATTTTAGTATCCAGCCTCTCTCAAATGGAAACTTGGCGAATCGCTGACTTGAGTCATCTGATTCATTTGAGGAGGTTGATTAACCTGATTTTCCGGAAATCTTCTAGGTCTTCCTGGTTTACGCTTATGTCGTTGATTGATTGATTTTTCGCTTGCAGCAGCCAGTTCTTCTGGTGTACATTTAAACAGCCGCAATGCATCTAAATATTTTTTAGGTGTCATGGTAGGCTCTGTACGCCCTGCTTCCCAGTTGCGAACACTAGTTTCACTAATTGCAAGCCTGAAGGCAACCTCTGCACGGCTAAGTCCCGCACGCTCTCTCAGGACTTGCATATCCATACCCAATGCTCCCTTTCTAAAACTATCGTACTTATTTATTAAATCAATTGACGTAAAAAAGCCAACTGAGGATTATTTCTTAACTATATTATTTTATAATCTATTGATTACGTATCTGGCAAACGGGCGATAGCCCTCACCCCCAAAAGTTATGATTGTTTTTCAAGGGTTTGGGAAGCTGCCTCTGTTTTATAGTGTATTTTTATCTGTCACGGAAAAAGCCTCGGCGCTCAAATTTATCTCTTGAGTAGAGGATAATCTCATACCCAGACACAAAGACACCTAGATTGGCTCTGCGCCTTTGCAGCTTGGTCTGAGATTATCAACAAAGTTACCAAATTTAATGATTTGGCACTTGAGGCAATCAGCGTCTAGCGCAACCAACGCGCCGCATCTTTAGCATGGTAGGTTAAAATCAAGTCTGCGCCGGCGCGTTTAAAGCCGATGAGAGTTTCCATCACCACACGCTGTTCGTCAATCCAGCCGTTCAAAGCTGCGGCTTTAACCATAGAATACTCACCAGAAACGTTATAAGCAGCAACAGGCAAGTTACTCGCTTCCTTAACGCGCCAGATAATATCCATGTATGCCAAAGCTGGCTTCACCATCAGCATATCAGCACCTTCGGTGATATCCAGTGCAATTTCTTTGAGGGCTTCCCTGGCGTTACCAGGATCCATTTGGTATGTTCGGCGATCGCCAAATTGTGGGGCTGAGTCTGCTGCATCCCGGAATGGACCGTAGTAAGCCGAAGCATATTTGGCAGCATAAGACAAAATCGGGGTATCTTGGAATCCAGCTTCATCCAAAGCGCTGCGGATGGCTTGCACAAATCCATCCATCATTCCGGAAGGCGCAATGATATCTGCCCCAGCTTTTGCTTGGGAAACCGCTGTTTTGCCCAGTAATTCTAGAGTTGGGTCATTCAAAACCCGTCCGGTTAAGTCACCCACTTCCAAATAACCGCAGTGTCCGTGACTCGTGTACTCGCACAAACAAGTATCAGCAATCACAATCAAATCAGGAACTGCTTGTTTAACAGCGGACGCCGCTTTTTGGACAATACCGCAATCATGCCATGCCCCAGTGGCATCCACATCTTTATCTGCAGGAATGCCAAATAAAATAATGGCAGGAATTCCCAGGTCGTACACCTCTTTTGCTTCTTCCACTATTTTGTCTATTGAAAGTTGGAAGACACCAGGCATAGATCTGACTTCATTCGCAATCCCCTCACCTGGTACGGCAAACAGAGGGTAAATTAAATCATTTGTGGTTAAAACAGTTTCACGTACCATCCGGCGTAGTTGTGGATGGGTACGCAAACGGCGGGGGCGATGAGTCGGAAACATAGGGCTTTTTAAAATGAACAACTAACTTGTGGGGCAATGCTGCACCAAAGGAGCGGCTTACCCCATGAAGTATAGTACGACGTGCTTAAGCCAGTTTTCAGACTATTATGAAACATTAAGAAGTACAGGTTGGCTCGCCGCCTCTTGAATGCTCTGGACAATTTTGTCTGCCACCTCCGTACTTGTAAAATAGCTACCGTGGGCATTACCACCATTGAGCAAAGCGGCTAAAGGTGTCTGGCTAAAAAGTAGGTTCAGATAGTCGAAACCTTTTAATTGGGTGACGACATCTTCCACGTTTACACATTGACTCAATCCATCCACTAAGCTGTATATTAGGGGGTTGAGGGGCCAAGCCACAGGATCTCCCGGGTGAATGTAGTTCCGCCAAGGTAGCTTGTTGCCGTTCAGCTTTTTGCAAAGGTTCTTCACGAGCGCTTCCAATTTGGGAGTGATGTCATGGGTAGCGTGTTGACGTGCCTGAGGTTGTGTCGATTCTGCCACACCAGCAGCTTGTTTCTCACCTTTCACTACATCTAGCAGGCTGAACAGAGCAATAGGCGAGCCCATTGTGTGAATACTGGAAATACGAATACCTTGCTGCGCGTAGGGTTCTACGCCATAAAAGCGCTTGCGAATCTTCTGAACAGATTTAGAACCTTCGATCTTTTCGTCATCCCAACGTTCAGCAAACAGTATGTCGAATAGGATAACTGTTCCCCAGCTATGAGTCACTAGATGCAACCGATCTTCTGAGTCAGCCTTATCTAATCCATGGTTTAGCATGTCCTGATTGAGCTTTTCGACAACCTTGGAACCAACAGTGCGGCTGATGTATGAAGCAGCATCACCAGCAAACTGGAGTAGTGTCGTTTGGCGGAATTTTTGGAACCAAAGCTGTTGCCAACAACCGTCTTCAGACTGGAGCTTGGAGAGGAGTTTCTTTTCTCCTTCCTGGTTCACCTCGCCCCAGTAAAGAGGTATTTTTTGGAGTTCGTAGCATTTGTCAACATTTTTTCTAATTAGCTCGAACAGTTTGTCGGCGTAGTCCGGTTTTTCTGGTTCAGAGCGAGTATTGACACCATGAATAAATAGGACGTAATCAGTAGCCATAAGCAAACCTTTTAAATTCACATGAGTTTCATAAAGTTACAAAATCGCAAGGCACAGAGAGCCACGTGACGGCTATAATTAAAACCTTGCATCTGTATTTTTTATATAGCTGTCAGTCAAATCAACTTATGCACTTATTCGATAAGGCATAAATGAAGGTCTGTGTTGATCTGATGACTTTAGCTTAGTGCTAATATTCTCCGAAAAAGTTTACAAAACTTTTTGAGCAAACTTTGATGGACAAAAAACAAAGCGTCATATACGTAGAACAAAAACGCTCTTTAGTCAGACAGACTACAAAAAGCGCTTAACTATCACGCCACTTGCGAGATTCGGGGGAAACGAACACGCAAGTGGCTCTTCTCCCCTAATGCTTATGACGCTGTGGGGCAATTTTCTATTTTACAGCTACATTGCCGAGCAAAAATATTAAAAGTTCCCTCAAATTCTACATCTGGACGTTATTAAAAATTAATGGTGATGTGCGCGCAATTAGTCCAGAATGAATAATTCATCAACCGATAGTTTTTTGATGAATGACTAAAGGCTAATGACTACTGACTTAATGACTAAAAAACCCTGAGAATGAAGGGATAACGGAAGGGTTTATCTGGATCGGTAAGAACATGGTAAATCGCCCAAATTGTCAGTCCCCAATGGACTAGAAACCATAAACCTGCTAGTGGTAACAGCAAACCAAAGGTTATCCAAGTTAATCCTGTTACAATCGCTCCATAAAGCCATACATTAAAGTGGAAGTTGATTGACTCTTTAGCATTTTCCTTAACAACTGGGTCTTCTGACAAAAAGAATATGGCTATGGGTAGACCTACAGACACTAAAGTAGCGCTTAAGAAGATTGCACCATGACTGACTGCTGATAGAATCTTGCGTTTGTCTGGATCGTACATTCTTTTTTTTTCTCCTTCAGTTTAGCGTGGTTATTATATAACGACCCTATCACGAGCATTGTTATCTTAAGATTAAAAGACTCGCTAAAGTTGGAAAAAGTTAAGTTAAGTTAAGTTACAAGCAAGCAAATTACAGTATGTCTACTGAAATACAGTCGGAATTGCATAAAGCAGTTGCTCATCGTCGCAACTTTGCGATTATTTCTCACCCAGACGCGGGGAAAACGACACTGACAGAAAAGCTTCTGCTGTACGGAGGAGCAATTCATGAAGCTGGCGCAGTGAAAGCAAGACGGGCGCAGCGCAAAGCCACCTCTGACTGGATGGCTATGGAACAACAACGAGGTATTTCGATTACCTCTACAGTGTTGCAGTTTGAATATCAGGACTGTCAGATAAATTTGTTAGATACGCCTGGACACCAGGATTTTAGCGAAGATACTTATCGTACCCTGGCAGCAGCAGACAATGCCGTGATGCTGATTGATGCGGCAAAAGGTTTGGAACCGCAAACGCGGAAGTTGTTTGAAGTGTGTAAGATGCGCGGTATACCCATTTTCACATTTGTGAACAAACTTGACCGTCCGGGAAGGGAACCTTTGGAACTGTTGGACGAGATTGAGCAAGAATTAGGGTTGCAAACTTATGCTGTGAATTGGCCCATTGGTATGGGCGATCGCTTCAAAGGTGTGTATGATCGCCACAAAGAACAAATTCACTTGTTTGAAAGAAGCGCCCACGGTAGCCGTGAAGCTGTGGACACAGTGGTTGATTTGGGCGATGCCAGAATAGAAGAACTTTTAGAACAAGACCTTTACTACCAACTGAAAAACGATTTAGAACTCCTAGAAGGGGTGGGACCAGAATTAGATTTGGAATTGGTTCATCAAGGCAAAATGACACCCGTTTTCTTTGGTAGTGCCATGACCAACTTCGGGGTAGAGTTATTCCTAAAATACTTCCTTAACTACGCCCTCAGACCTGGTTCCCACAATAGCAGTGTTGGTGAAGTTCCCCCCACCAATCCGGACTTTTCTGGATTTGTCTTCAAACTCCAAGCAAACATGGACCCGAAGCACCGCGATCGCGTCGCTTTTGTGCGCGTTTGTACGGGTAGATTTGAAAAAGATATGATAGTGAATCATGCCCGCACAGGCAAAACTATCCGCCTGTCCCGCCCACAAAAATTATTTGCTCAAGAACGCGAATCAATAGATGTCGCTTACGCAGGTGATGTCATCGGTTTGAACAATCCAGGTGTTTTTGCCATAGGTGACACAATTTATTCTGGTCAAAAGCTGGAATATGAGGGAATTCCCTATTTCTCGCCCGAGTTATTTGCACTTCTGCGTAACCCCAACCCATCTAAATTCAAGCAATTCCAAAAAGGAGTTTCGGAATTGCGAGAAGAAGGAGCCGTGCAAATAATGTACTCAGTAGATGAAGCGAAACGCGACCCAATTTTGGCAGCCGTTGGTCAGTTGCAATTTGAAGTGGTACAGTTCCGATTGCAAAACGAGTATGGAGTCGAAACTCTGCTCGAATTGTTGCCTTACTCTGTCGCCCGTTGGGTAGAGGGTGGATGGGAAGCATTGAATAAGATAGGACGCTTATTCAATACCACAACAGTAAAAGACAGCATGGGGCGTCCAGTGTTACTATTCCGCAATGAATGGAATTGCCATCAATTGCAGGAAGACCATCCAGAATTGAAATTGAGCGCTATAGCCCCAGTTGTTTCCGGACAACAACCGATAAATGATTCAAAGAGTTAGTTGTTAGTGGTTCCTACCAACTAATGTAGAGACGCTTCAAACAGCGCGTCTCTACAACTACTCACTATTTACGAGCGAAGTGCTTGAAAAAGCTCATAGATGGGTATTGTGAAGTACCCACCACCAAATCGGAGTACCGATTATGGTGGGGGCTTCGCGTCTCATTCGCCGCCGCCTCCTTGTGTTGCCACAACTTGGTCTTACACCGCGTCTCTGGTATTTCTACCTTTATCCTTGCAAGAAGGAACCCGCGCAGCCGCCCGCCTCCCGCAGGCAGTTATTCATTTTTGTTCCGAGGCTCATCATGATATCTTGTTGGATCAGCGGACTCGCCCATTCCCTAGTTCTGCTAGTTACCTGCGTAAGCGTACTACCGCTACTTTGACGTTTTGTTGTCAGCCAGCTAGGTAGATCATCGACCAATACTATTATACAACACTTACTCGTAATATTCCCGAGGAATTGACAATTCCTCAACCACCCCACTCCCTCATCAACCTGACGGTTGATATTAGTCGGAGGTGACGAGCGTCATTGTCCGCCAGAGCAATCCCGCCACTAAACGGAGTACCGTTATAGTGGGGGACTTACGGCGAATGAGTTAACAAAGACCGGAGTGAGAAAATTTTTATGCCTTCACATCCTGAACCATCTTTGGAGGCAGGATTATCCGCAGTTAAGCAGGGTGATTTCCAAAGCGCGATCGCCACTCTAGAAGCAGTAGCTGCAACTGCCAACAGCAACACTGTTTTGCAAGCGCAGATAGGGTTAGTCGTAGCTTATGCAAAAAGCGGCAATATCCCAAAGGCGATCGCCTTATGCGAAACTCTCACTCAAAGTCAAAATTCCCAAGTAGAAGAGTGGGCAAATCGCACCTTAGAGCAATTGACACTACCTTATCAAAGTAGTGAAACATCAACAACTGATGTCACACGTTCTGTCCCGATTGAAGCGGACAAAAGGAACCGGGAAGATGAGAGAGCAACATCTCCCTCATCCCCCTCATCCTCCTCATCCTCCTCATCCCCCTCATCCCCCTCATCCCCCTCATCCTCCTCATCCTCCTCATCCCCTCCTCCAGTCAGTCGCGAAAAAGCTAAACCACTGACAATTCATTGGCGACAAGCAAGAAGAGCACAGTCTTGGCAACCGCTGCAAAAGCTCAACTTAATACCCTTTCGGCTGCTGATAGCAGGAACATTCATTGCTTTGTTGTGGCTGATGCGGGAATTGCTCGTGTTGGTGATGCGATTTATCAACGATATCCTTAGTAAACTACCATATTTGCAGCCAATACAGCTTTTCTCGGCTAATCCTACTTTATTCTTGCTATTGCTACTGCTCATTTTGATAGGCTTTTCTCCCTGGTTACTAGATCGAATACTTATAAATTTTTACGATCAGAGAAAATTGGAGAGAGATACCTTAAATAGATACAGTAAAGAAGCTGTTCGGGTGCTGCAAGGCTGTTGTCAGCAGAGAGGCTGGGAGATACCAAAACTTGGTGTTTTACCTTTGGCAGCACCCTTGGCGCTGACTTATGGAAATTTACCACGCACAGCCCGAATTGTGGTGAGTCAGGGGCTGTTAGAGCAACTAGCAGATGATGAAATAGGCACAATTTATGCCAGCCAGTTAGGGCATATTGTCCATTGGGATTTTGTGGTGATGTCTTTGCTGCTACTTGTAACAATTCCAATATATAAAGCATATCAGTCTTTTTCTCAATGGGGAGACAGAACAACAGCGCGAATTTGGCGTCCTATCGTGGGTATTATGGCAAGCGTGACCTATGGAGTTTGGTGTTTGATTACTGGAACAAGCATATGGTTGTCACAGTTACGGCTTTACTATAGCGATCGCTTTGCTGTTGAAATCACTGGTAATCCTAATGGTCTTGTTCGTGCCTTACTCAAAATTGCCATTGGTATTGCCGATGATATCCAAAAACAAGAACACACGAGTTGGCAGTTAGAAAGCTTAAATATACTAGCGCCTGTGAGCCACCAGCAAAGTATTTGTTTGGGTAGTATTGCTTCCCACACAACGTTTGAATCGTTTTTGATGTGGGACTATCTTAATCCCTATCGTTGGTGGTTTGTGATCAATAATACTCATCCTTTGATCGGCGATCGCCTGCAACGTTTGCTATCAATAGCCCGCCGTTGGCATTTAGAAACAGAATTGAATTTGGAAAGCCAACAGCCTTTGAGAGTGAAGCCTCAATCTTTTTTATTTCAAATCGCTCCCTTTTTAGGAATTCCCATAGGTGTTGTGTTTGCCGTTCTGATTTGGCTCATTTGGCAAACGGCATACGCACTTAAGTTTTTGAACTTAAAGTGGATATACGATGATTGGTCTTTTGTGACAGGTTGCGTACTGATTGGATTTAGTATCGGTACATTATTCCGGATCAATTCTTTTTTTCCTGATATTAAACTTACCACTGCCCAAACTGATGACCGATTGCCTAACCTCTTATCCAACCCAGCCGTTCTTCCATCTGACAGCATAGCGGTCCGCTTCGTGGGTAAGTTATTAGGTCGTCGAGGTGCAAGTAACTGCTCGAGCCAAGATTTCATCCTCCAATCCAACACGGCTTTGGTGAAATTACACTACATTTCGTGGATAGGGCAACACGTCAATCCTCAGGACTTGATTGGTTGCCAAATTACAGTCACAGGTTGGTTACGGCGAGGAGCAACGCCTTGGATTGATATCCAAACTTTGCAAACTCAAAGCGGTACAACTATCTACAGTCTTCATCCCATTTGGTCTACAGTTTTAGCTGTTGCGGCAGAAGCTTGGGGAGCCTACATCCTTTTAAAAGGTTAGTCAGCCGTATGTAAATAAAATTTGCATAAATCGAAATAAAATGTTACATTTGGTAATATTAACAGCTGCAATCGATATAACAAGAAGACTAAAGTTAATTATCTGTGCGGCTGCTTGCGCTAATATATCCCCTTTTCCCAACACAGCAGTGAATCAGCCAGCCACAGGCTGGTTTTTGTTTACCAAGTCGCGACAGAGCAGCCCCCACCATAATCTTTGATTTGGTGAGTCAGCACTGCAGGCGGTGAGACCAGGAGTGCAGTACTGGCTCAAGAATGGGCGCTCCCTGTTTCATGACGGTTGTTGGGGAAAAATGGTCAAAATTTGGGAGAGCTTTGTTGCCTCTTGCACAATTTTTCGTTTGCGCAGCGTGTCCGTGCCTCCTCCGGAGGAGCTTGCGCTAACGCCGCTCTTGCGTGCCGAAGGCATAGAACTTATGGAAACCCAATCGCTAATCCAAGGGTCCCCAATCCCCAGTCCCCAGTCCCCTTCACCAAAAACCAAACTTTAAGAAAAAGTGTACTTTATGCTACTATGCCATTATGAGATCGCTGGAAATGTCTAAGATGAACTAGCTAGGTGTAAAATAGCGTGATAATCTAAGGAATCATGTTTGATTGTTCGGAAAAAAAGTGCAGAAGAAGTTTCCAGTCGCAAGCAGTAGGCTGTAAAATTTAAAATTCTTAGAATAAAGGTGTTATTAGCGTTGTGCGCTTTTGTATTATGCAAGCTTTATCCTGGTAAAAAACTGTATTGTATTGGTTAACAGTTTGGAAAAAAAATTGGTTTGTGGCAGCGTTGGTCAATGGTATCTATCAAAAGCCAGACCCAAGCTAGTGTTTTTTGCCCGGTCGTTTTCACTCAACTCGTGGAGGTTTAGTCATGTCCGTTCGCCTATACATAGGCAATTTGCCTAAAGAAGAAATAGATCGTCAAGAGCTGCAAGCAGTTTTTGCAGAAGAAGGCGATGCAGTTACCACTAAACTGATTAAAGACCGAAAAACAGGCAAATGCCGTGGATTCGGTTTTTTGACAGTAAACAATGACGAACAAGCAGACCAAATTATTGAAAAATACAATGGTCAAGTGTTCAAAGACTCTGCTATAAAACTCGAAAAGGCATTACCTCGTACAAAAGGAGAGGAAAACAACGAGGAACTACCTAGTAAACCTACTCCGAACCCTGTAAGTAGCACCCCTACTCCTACTCCAAGCAGAGAAAACAATCGTAGGGAAAAAAGCTCCAACAAGAAGTCTCGTCGTGGTGGCGGTGCTAGGGAAAACACACCAGTCACATCTAGTACGGATGATGCCATTCGTCCAGATCCCCGGTGGGCTAATGAGTTGGAAAAACTCAAGCAAATGCTTGCGGCACAAACCACAAGCTAATGCGCAAGCAAGAAAGATTAAAAATTAAAAATCAAGTTTTTTGATTTTTAATTTTTAATTGTTATCCCAAAAATGCCTGAGCTATCTAGCTAAAGGGAAGTTGTAACCATTGTTGTAAGTGTGATCGCAACTGTTGGCTGAAAAGCGATCGCTGGCTATATTTTTCTGAGCGAATAGGCTTGCGTTCTTGATCTAGTGTCCAACCGTAATCGCTACTCAGGCGCAGCCTGTCTTGCCAGTCTGAAATAGAAACGACAAGTCCAGATGCAGGGCTGTTGTCCACACCTTGTACACGGAAGACATAGTTAAATGTATTCTGTTTACCAGGAGCGACGGTAGAAGGTTGACCGCATTCTAGCAAAAGTCGCGATCGCACTTGTTCGACAAGACCTGGTTTTTCCAAATCTTCGAGAGTCCGAACCCCTAAAGTTAGGGCAAAGTAAAAATCTTCAACCGGAACAAATTCTAATTGCATAGAATCTCTGTGAGAGTTCGACATTTTGCTACTGATTGACAATGTAATCAAAATGGTAAAACATAGCAGGGACACGCAACCGATCACAAGCTTCCTACAGCACTCTCTCTTCAATATTGTCAGTGATGGCAAGTGCAGCAGCTGTATTTAGTAGCGCGATGTTGTTATGTGTGAGATTTGCATCCTGTGTTATCGTTAGTCTTCACCGTCCCCACAGAAGCTTTCAAAACCATTAAGAGCAGCAAAATCACGAACTACTCACGTACCGCCGGAGATTACCCTAGCAATCGTAAATCATAAGCCCTACAAGCTGGCTTCGGCTACGTGAACAACAAGATTCCCGACTTCTCACAGAAGTCGGGAATCTAAGCCAATGGATTTATGTGTCTTTAGCACTCAGTTCCTCCGGAGGAGGCACGGACACCCTACGCGCGTTGGAGCAGCCTGTCCTCTGAACTTACAAAGCAGGCACTTTCACACTAATCAAATACGATTGCTATACACAAGGTTATAGCTGGTGCGTTCATGCTCTTCTAGTAGGAATAATTTTCTATCTAGGCATTCAGTCAGTGCAAGCTGAAAATTGTCTTAATATCTCATCAAATTTACTTTGGACACAAAATATATAGTATTAATTATTACTAGTAATTGTCAACAAAAAAGGTGATTGTTGTTCAAAACCGTAGTATAAGTTTCGACTTTTCATTTCAACTCACTTTTTTTGAGTCATCCTCGTTTCCTACAGGTCTAGTTCCAGAAGTTGTACTTAGAAAATATCCTTGCTAGCTAGCAAATATATATTTTGAAGATAGAACGCAGATTATAAACATTATCTTCATTTGAACATACTTAATTGATTTACTATCTTTTTACAACAATCTACACTGAAGACATCAATATAGAGAAAAGCCTATAGGTGTAATTAGAATTACAATGTTTAGGTTTACTTATAAATAATATTAGCTAAAAATATATCAATTTAAGTATAAAGAAATTAAATATAAGTACGTAAAGAAAAATCTTACTTCTGGATAGTAGATGTATAAAAATATGTGGCATATTAAATTAAAATAAAGATTAATTAAACTTTCTGCATACATAGAGAGATCGGGCGAATCACCTACTGAATCTGCCTAAAACCTCTTGAAGCGAAAACACCAACAAACTATGAACTCTAGAACTAAACAACGCATCGCCTTAATTTCAGTACATGGCGATCCGGCCGTTGAAATCGGGAAAGAAGAAGCTGGAGGACAAAATGTATACGTGCGCCAAGTTGGAGAAGCACTAGCTAAACTTGGGTGGCAAGTTGAAATGTTTACCCGCAAAGTGAGTGCGGAACAAGAAACAATAGTTCAACACAGCCCAAACTGTCGAACCATCCGGTTAGAAGCTGGTGCCGTTGAATTTGTGCCACGAGACAATTTGTTTGGATACTTGCCAGAATTTATAGATAACTTCCTCAAATTCCAGCAAGAAAATGGCTTTGTATATCCTTTGGTTCATACAAATTACTGGCTTTCTAGCTGGGTAGGAATGCAGTTGAAGGAAATCCAAGGGAGCAAGCAGGTTCACACGTACCACTCCTTAGGAGCAGTTAAGTACAACACGATTAATACGATTCCTCTGATTGCTACTACCCGGTTAGCAGTGGAAAAACAGGTGTTGGAGACAGCTGAACGAATTGTGGCGACAAGTCCGCAGGAACAAGAACACATGCGATCGCTTGTTTCCACAAAAGGAAGTATCGATATTATTCCTTGCGGTACTGATATTGGGCAGTTTGGTTGCGTAGACAGACAAGCAGCAAGAGCTAAGTTGGGAATCGACCCAGAAGCAAAACTCGTGTTGTATGTAGGACGTTTTGATCCACGCAAAGGTATAGAAACACTAGTGCGTGCTGTGGCAGAGTCGAAATTGCGATCTGAAAAACTCCAGTTAATTATTGGTGGTGGTAGCCGCCCAGGTCACAGCGACGGAATGGAACGCTCGCGCATTGAAAGTATTGTCGCCGAATTAGGGATGAGCGACTTTACGACCTTCCCTGGTCGTTTGAGTCAGGAAATCCTGCCATATTACTACGCAGCTGCTGATGTTTGTGTTGTTCCCAGTCATTACGAACCATTTGGGCTGGTAGCAATCGAAGCGATGGCAAGTCACACACCAGTCGTAGCAAGTGATGTCGGCGGACTTCAGTTTACAGTAGTCCCTGAAGAAACTGGTTTATTAGCACCACCACAAGATGTTGGTGCTTTCTCTACTGCGATCGACCGAATTCTCGCTAATCCCCAATGGCGAGACCAGTTAGGTCAAGCTGCTAGGAAGCGGGTTGAAACAAAGTTCAGTTGGGAAGGAGTCGCATCTGAGCTAGCTCAACTTTATACCCAATTGTTACAAGAGAAAGCTGAAGAAATACCACAAGAAACGCAGAAAGAAGCGATATTAGCGAGTTAACACTACCGAGTCACAGGACATAAGTCGTGAATAGTCAACAGTCTATAGGTTAAACTTAACTCTGAGTGGTTATAACTTTTGACTATATCCCGGTTGTCCATTATCCATGACCGACAAACAACTCACTCAATACCGTTGAAAATCTTAACATATAAGATTTCATAGAAGACTTCGTAAAGAAGTCTTTTTATTTGTTGAGAATTTTTATTTGAGTAAAATTTATGTTTTACAACTTAAAACAGATTGTCTGTGTCTGTTTTCGAGAATTTGCCCAAAAAACAAGGAAATTTTATATTTAGTCAAATTTTCTGTAAAATACAGTGCTTTTTCTCGCCATTGTGCGAACTCATGTCTTAACCTCTAAAGTATAGAAGTGATTGCTTGCTTCACCACTTAAGTTACAACCAAAGCCAACCGAAACAGGAATCAGTAGTTTGATGAATCTACACTTGTTTATTTCATACAGCAGCAATATTGGCGTCAGTCGTCAGAAGTAAAATTTGCTCGATATCTGGCTGTTGAGTTGAAAAGGTGTAGCTCAATAAAGATGCAAACTGTTGTATGTGTTGGAGTAAGATTTTTGATTTATTAGGTGCAATCTATTAAATTTAGTAGCAATTTGGGTGTGCAATCAGCTTCGCTGCGCCCGAAAGCAACACAGAGACGTTAATAAATCAGCAATTCAAAGGAAATACTATGCTTCGTCTACGCAAATCTATCAATTACAGCAAGTCACTGATTGTTTTGGGATTAGCTACCCTGGGTTTATTTGTAGCACCTCATTCTGCTAAAGCCTTGACACTCGTCAATCAAACAGGTTTTACTGACACAGACTTTGAAAACCTGATAAATCAGGGTCAATTTAACGAATTGTTTGTTGCTGAAGGTCGCATTGGCGATTTGGGTGGTACTGCAACTTATGAACTGAGTATAAATGAGGATGTTAAGAAAGGTGCTAATCCCGTACAACAACAGCAGTATGCTTGGGAGAATAATAAGCCAGTAGACTTCAGCTTGGAATACACAGGAAGTACCGTTAACTATACGGTTGATGGCAAACTCCTCAGCAGCAACGCTTTTAATGGTCCGGTGAATGACATTTTCATCCGTACCTTCGCCTCGAATAATAGTGTTGCATCTCTGACAGACTTGGCGTTTAACGGTGAAGGAATTGGAGATTTACTCTCTTCTTCTCTAGGTATTGGCTCAGACGTAGATTATCTGCGAATTCGTGACATCAGCGATCCATTCGTGATCACTGGTAAAACATCGTTATTCTGGGCTGGTGCAACTCCACCCAGAAATTCTCAACTGGCATACCAAATTAAGGTTGGCGGCAGTTCCTCAAGCACAAGCGTACCGGAACCAGGAACAGTTGGTGCAATCTTCTTGGCGACAGTGGCAGGTGTAGGTTATGGCAGAAGAAAAAAAGTCAAAGTCGCTAGTGGTCTGTTTCATTAATTCTAATGGGTTACAAGATCCCCGACTTCGTAAAAGTTGTCGGGGATCTAACGCCTACGACATATCAAAATTAATGACATAAACTATTAGCTAACAGGCTCAAAAACTTGTCAAAAAAGCAGCGGTTAGCATGATGTTTGAAAAAATCAGTATAGCTGGCCGCTTTTTTGCTTGCCCCACTTTATGCTGAATCAGAGAAAATGGAATTATACTGACCGAAATTAATGGGATACAAGCCCTGCCCTTCTAGGGCAGCTTTTGTTATAATAAAGTTGGTGAATACATAAGCCCCCTCTAGGCTCAAGACGCGTTGAAACAGCTACGATGAGAGCAGGCGTAGAGAAAGCTGCAAGGGCAATGGTAGTCAAATAAGTCCAACCCTCTAAGCAAAAGAAAATTTCATAGCTGGTAAGTCAGTTAGTCGCGGGAGGGCATTCCGAGACTTTAAACGGACGTGGAGAGCGTGTAAGACCTGGTTCAGGCAGTACTTGATGAAGCGTCAACCCCATTCAGAGTAGGCTCCTTTAAGGTGTCGCTTGGTGAGGAATCACCGCACTTATAGGGCGGTGAGGATGTCAAAATCGATACTCAAACAACAACGGCCAATCGTCGTGCAAACATTTGACTTCACAACGCTCAGCGCTGTTTGTAGCGACATCCGCGCTCACTGGCTACCATCACGCATAGAACAAGTTTACCAACGCAATAGCTACACCATTGCCATAGCACTCCGCACTCTCAAACCACGGGGTTGGCTGGAAATTTCCTGGCATCCCCAAACAGCTCGCCTTCATATCGGCGATCCACCACCAAGAACACCAGATACTTTTACCTTTAGCCAACAATTACTGCACCAATTAGGTGGTTTGGCGTTGGTGGGGCTGGAGGCAATCGCTCCTTGGGAACGTGTCGTTGATTTGCAATTTGCCGGTCGTCCGGGAGAAAGCGCTTTGTATCACCTGTACGTTGAAATCATGGGCAAGTACAGCAACGTTATTCTCACCGATGCCAATAACAGCATTATCACCGTTGCCCATCAAGTCAGCCAACAAAAATCCAGCGTCCGTCCCATTTTGACAGGACAGCCTTATGAAACACCACCGAGTCTAACTGCTGCTATACCAAGTTTGGGCGAATCTCAAGAACGCTGGCAAGAAAGAGTCAGCTTAGTCCCAGGAGCTATCAAACGTCAGTTGCTCAAAACATATCGCGGTGTCTCACCTTCACTGATACAATCGATGCTGCTGGTATCAGACATAGATCCAGAAAATTCAACAGACACCCTAAAACCCGAAGATTGGCAACGGCTGTTTCACCATTGGCAAGAATGGCTGCTGATGTTGGAAAGCCAGAAGTTTGAACCTGCTTGGACAAAAGAAGGATACACTGTACTTGGTTGGGGTGCGATCGAGAGCGCGAAAAATATCCAAGAGTTAGTCAACCGTTACTACACCGACCAGAGCAATCAACAAACATTTTCCCAACTGCGGCATCAGTTGAGCCAGAAACTGAATAATATTCTGGAAAAATTACGACTGAAAGCTGCTAATTTTGAGCAACGCTTGCAGCAGTCTGAGAACGCGGATGAGTATCGACAAAAAGCTGATTTGTTGATGGCGCATCTACATGAGTGGCAAGTGGGAATGAAGGAAATTATCCTGGCTGATTTTGAAACTGGCAAACCAGTAAAAATCGCTTTAGAACCAGATAAAAATGCCGTGCAAAATGCCCAAAGTCTTTATAAACAGCATCAAAAACTCAAACGCGCTCGTACTGCTGTAGAACCCTTATTAGCTGAAGTCAAGGCTGAAATTGAGTATTTAGAGCAAGTGGAAGCGGCAATTTCTCAGATCGAGAATTACACAACAGCAGAAGATTTACAAGCTCTAGAAGAAATCCGCGAGGAACTTATTGGGCAGCGGTATTTAGAAGACTCAGGATACCGCCGTCGCAGTTCCACTGAAGCCGCTAGCACTAACTTTTATCGTTACAGCACCCCTAGTGGTTTTGAAGTCTTAATTGGTCGCAACAATCGCCAGAATGACCAATTAACCTTTCGTGTAGCCAACGATTACGATTTATGGTTCCACGCTCAAGAGATTCCTGGAAGCCATGTGCTGCTTCGTCTAGAACCAGGTACTCCTCCAGAAGAAGCCGATTTGCAATATACTGCTAACTTAGCAGCATACTATAGTCGCGGTCGTCAGAGTGACCAAGTACCAGTTGTCTACACTCAGCCAAAACACGTCTACAAACCCAAAGGAGCCAAACCAGGAATTGCTATTTACAAGCAGGAGCGGATTATTTGGGGACAACCGCAGTTAGTTGAAATAAGTAAAAAGTAAAAAGTAAAAAGTAAAAAGTAAAAATTAATTAGTTTTACTTTTTCTTGCCAGATGCTTGAATTCTTCTTAAAGATAGAGGCTATTTTCCTTCCTCAACATCTTTTTTTGATAAATTTCCATAAAAAGTCTGTACTGGCTGTTACAATATTGTTAAGAAAAGTTTCCCGTTACGTTTTGAGAACGTGCTACTTGGGTTTGACCCTCTTGAGAAGACAACGCAAAGAAAAATTTTAATAGACCAGCTGTGGTAGGCTGGTCTTTTTGTACTAATTAGAAACTGAGTTTAGAAACTCAGTGTAGTTCTGACCGCACCAATGACAACATCATCGTTGTCATTATTATGATCCGGCGCTGTTAGCCAGATAACTCCAGGAGTAATGGTGATATTGTCAGTGACTTTGTATTGGTAGAACGCCTCAACGTGATAGGAAGTGTCTCTGTCTCTAGAAATTTCATTAATGCTAGAACCTGTCACCTTAGGTTCCATACCGAAGATGATGCCTGCTAAATTGCCTTCTTTACCAAGGTCAGGAAATCCTAGACTCACAGCCCAGTTCCATATCTCTAACTCTCCACGGTCAACTCTTCCTCCTTCGGTGGATAAGTTGCGAGCGTTAGTGTATCCAACCCAACCGCCTAAAACAAACTTCTCACTCAAACCAAGCGATGCTTGTATACCGTAGGAATTGCTAGCAAATGGTACAATCACCGGGTCAGGTTCTCCAGTCACTTCAGGGGGAGGGGCAAGTTCAGACTGAAGGAAGGATATAGGATTTGCCCGCAGGCTACCAGTACCCAATTCCTGATTGTAGGCGTTGATGTAGGTCAAGCCAATAGTGAAGCGATCGCTCGGTTTAAATGTTAGCTGTGCCAGCGCACCGTATGGACCATTCAACAAACCATTATCCTCAGAAGGGTCATTGGGTGAATTCGCCAAATACGCCAGACTGAGTGAAAGTGCATCACCAAACTGTTGAGTGACTCCCAACCCCGCACCATCCATGTTGTAATAAATTGGGTTGCGCGTGCCAAAGCTGGACAAAGCACCAAACGCGCCGTCCCCATCAAAAATGTTTACCGTATCGGTAACGTCGTCCGCTGCACCCGCATTCGCAATAGCGATCACCTCTGTACTTTCTGTAAGGGGGAATCTGTAGTACAGTGCATCGATAAAAGCATCTGTGCTACCGTCTTCCTCGGCAAAGTACAAGTTGCCCTCGGATGTACCAATGTCAGGGCTGAGAATATTATTAGCCTGGATTCTGGTGAAAAGTTCATCTTCTCCGGTGAAGCTGGTCACAAACTCCACACGCGCCCGCACCCCAAATGTTGTATTGTTGTCCTTGACATCTACATCGTTGACTCTATCACCTCCTAAAACATCGGTGATTGCAGCGACAACTTGCCCTTGTAGTTTGGTGGTTGTAGAAAATTGATTTGCCTCCAATTCAGCAGATCTTGCTTCCAAAACATCCACACGACCTCGCAGTGTCGCCAGTTCTGCTGTAAATTCCTCTTGCAGTCTTTGTAATGTGGCTAAATCTTGTTTCGTCACCAAATCTGCTGTGGCGGTGGCAATGAGTTCGTTAACCCGGTTGAGACAAGCATTTAAACCAGCCGCAAACTCATACCGCGTCATCGCCCGATTACCCCGATAAGTTCCATTCGGGTATCCTGCAATACAACCGTACCGCTCTACCAGGGATTGCAGTGCTTGAAATGCCCAATCTGTGGGTTGTACATCCGATAGCTGAGACACCGAAGTGACTTGTGCCATTGTTTTGTTTTGAGGGATTTTCTCAGCTTCTTTGTCGAAATTGCTAAGTGTTTCCCCTGCAATTGCGCTGGCACTCATCACTAACATTGTGCCGAAAACTGCTGGACTCACCAGCAGGGTTTTCCAGAATTTTGTCATTTTTTCCTCACACCCATTCTCAATGAACACCCACACTGCGCTTTGTCAAAGCTTATTGTTATTAGAAGGTAGTCTCATTAATTTATCAATAATCAGCAAATTGTTTAATCATAAATTTCAAAAAATATCAATAAACGTATGTGCGAATCAAGGTAGCAGCCTTAGAGGACAAACCCTAATTGAGTGCAGATAAATCCATTCAGTCAAGCAAGTATGAAGACAGCAGAACTTTTGCTTGCTGAAAAATTTTTGTTGGTACTAACACTCAATCGCAGACCTTTTACCTGAGAATGAGAATAATTATACTATTAAGATGTAAAATTAAGTCTCATTGTCAACAGAAATTTCAACCAAGGCAAAGCAAACAGCTTCCAGCAAGGAGAGAAAACAGTGCTCTGGACTTATGAACAACCAAGAAGAAAAACACACAGAAGCGGTATCATACCTTTGATTGCTCTGCTTATGTTATCACTGAGTGCTGGCTGTACTCAATCTAACACCAATCAGGCAACAGTTTCTGAACAGTCACCGCAGGCACGAGAAGCTGCGTCCACTCCATCACCGCAGTCAGGAAAAATCAAAGTGGTGACGACATTTTTACCGATGTATTTGTTTACCAAGGCTGTGGCTGGGGATGCAGCAGATGTGGAAATTTTAGTGCCACCGGGAACAGAAGTACATGAGTACCAATCTACACCAGAGAATGTGAAGGCGATCGCCACGGCAAATGTGTTGGTAAAAAATGGCTTAGGTTTGGAAGAATTTTTAGAAAACACGGTTAAAAATGCCCAAAATCCCAAATTGTCTGAAATTGATGCCAGTAAAGGTATTCAACCCTTGAATGAAATTTCACCTGTTGAGAAAACCAGTAAAAAAGAGGAAGAACACGACCACGAACACGCTGAGGGAAACCCGCATGTTTGGTTAGACCCAGTGTTAGCAAAACAACAAGTTGCTAATATTAGAGATGGTTTAATTGCTGCTGATCCTGGGAATAAAGCGACCTATGAATCAAATACAGCAGCATACATTAAGCAACTGGAAAGTTTAGATAGCGATTTTAAGCAAACTTTACAAAAAAATCCCAATTGTACCTTTATCACCTTTCATGATGCCTTTCCATACTTAGCTAAACAATATAACCTCAAGCAAGTTGCCGTCGTGGAAATTCCAGAAGACCAACTTGCCCCAACAGATGTGCAAAATGCTATTAATGCAGTGAAAAAGTATAAAGTAAAAGCTTTGTTTAGTGAACCAGGGGTAGATAACAAATTGTTAACAAGCCTTTCTAAGGACTTGAATTTAAGTTTGCGTCCCTTGGATTCTTTAGAAACTGGCGAGAGAGATCCGCAGCATTATTTCAAGGCTATGCGAGATAATTTGCAAACCTTAGAATCAGCCTGTAGATAAATGTTTTCATTTGTCATTTGCACTTTATATAAAGGACTAATGACCCATGATCCATAACCAATGACTGATGACCGATGACCAATGATTAATAACTTTCCTACGTTAAAAGTAGAGGGATTGACTGTCTATCAAGGCAACTACCTCGCTGTTCGGGATGTTTCGTTTGAATTATTTTCAGGAACAAATACAGCCATAGTTGGTCCTAATGGTGCGGGTAAAAGTACCCTCGTGCAAGCAGTTTTGGATTTGATTCCACGAAGTGCTGGCAAAATTGAAATATTAGGTCGCCCAATAACACGCCTGGAGAATTTACGTCACCAGTTGGGCTATATGCCACAAAATTTTATCTTTGACCGCAGCTTTCCCATTTCTGTGAGTGAATTGGTAGGGTTGGGATGGGTTTATTCATCTCCTTGTAATTCTGTAACAAGCGGAGGTGAAACCAGAAAAAAGTTTTTATTTGGAGGTTTGGGGCGATCGAGTCGGGAAAAATCAGCAGCAGTCGCTGAAGCTTTGCGGCGAACCGATGCTTACCATCTACGAAATCAGGCAATTGGAACTCTCAGTGGTGGTCAACTTAAGCGGGTATTGCTATCATACTGTTTGGTCATGCCTCGGAAACTTTTGGTGCTAGATGAGGCATTTGCTGGAGTAGATGTGCAAGGTGCAGCAGATTTTTATACGCTGTTGAATGAACTTAAGCAGGAAGAAGGATGGACAGTGTTGCAGGTTTGCCATGATATTGATATGGTGAGCCGTTATTGCGATCGCGTCATTTGCTTCAATCAAACCATCGTTTGCACTGGGGTTCCAGAAGTTGCCCTTTCGCCGCAAAATCTTTTAGCGACTTATGGTCCTGCCTTTAGTCGCTATCAACATAATCATTAACGCGCGTTATGAAAAAGAAAGAAGAAAGAACAATTTCTTCATTCTTACTCTTAATTTTTCATTCTTCACTTTTATTCATCTAGGTGTTCGGCAACAGCCTGATAAAGATGCAAAACATGGCTGTCGTGGAGGCGATAGAAGACATTACGACCTTGCTTGCGGTAACTAACCAAACGCATTGCCCGTAAATTTCTTAGTTGGTGGGAAACAGCAGATTCACTCATATTGAGTACTGCTGCCAAATCACTAACACAAAGTTCTTGTTGCGCTAACAGTGAGAGAATTCGTAGACGATTAGCATCTCCTAAAAAGCTGAAAAATTCCGCCATACGCTGGGCTTTTTCACTGCTGAGAATCTCATGTGACAGAGGTTCAAGGCTATCGTTCTCTATCTGGCGTATTTGATTATATGTATTAATTTCTTTTTGGGGAAGAGAATTGGTGAGATGAACTGACATAATTGTTATTTGTTAGTAAAAAACGAATCTTATACACTCAAAATAGTTTAAAAGTTTGGTCAAAAAAAATAATATATGTTTTTATTTGATAATTGCCAAACAGCTTGGCTTGCTATCACCAATGTCAATGACCTGGTGACATTGCTACAGTTTCCCTTCATGCAACGTGCTATTGCAGGTGCTGTTTTGATGGGAATACTTGGCGGTTTACTAGGCAGTTTTGTCACCTTGCGCCAGTTGTCTTTTTTTAGCCATGCTGTTGGTCATGCTGCTTTAGTAGGCGTGGCGTTAGGTGTGCTGCTACAGTTAAATCCCACCTGGATGCTGCTACCATTTACACTCATTTTTGGGTTGGTTGTCCTCTACTTTATAGAGAAAACTGATTTAGGTAGCGACAGTGTTCTAAGCATTGTCTTGTCAGGTGCCTTAGCAGTGGGTGTGATTCTTAGCAGCTTAATTAAAGGATATCGCGGCAACCTGATGGGCGTGCTATTTGGCGATATTCTCGCTATTGACATGACAGATTTGATTTTGACGCTGCTTGTGCTTGTGGTCGGCACCCTATTCTTATTATCAACCCTCAGGCAGCAAATTTTGTTAACACTTAACCCTGCTGTGGCAAAGGTTCAAGGGATTCCAGTTCAGTTGTACCGCTATGGGTTTGTCGTATTGCTGTCATTAGCTGTTGCTGTGGCAATTAAAGCTGTTGGCGTTTTACTCGTCAACGCCTTTTTAGTTATTCCCGCCTCTTGTGCCAAACTGATGAGTCATCACTTTAACCGCTTTTTGTTGCTGTCGGTGATTGTCGGTTCCATAAGTAGCTTTGCTGGCATCATCGTATCGGGTCTTTTCAACTTTGCCTCTGGTCCTAGTATCGTTCTTGTTCAGTTTGTGGTATTTTTGACAGTTTTCGGCTGGGTCAAGTTAAGAACAAAAGCGGCATAAAATTTTTTTCTGTTAGGACTTGCCAAATGATTATGACTTTGCTACATTAAGTAATCGTGGCAAACAAAAAAAACCACGCCGGGATAGCTCAGTTGGTAGAGCAGAGGACTGAAAATCCTCGTGTCACCAGTTCAAATCTGGTTCCTGGCATAACGAAAAAACCCTTGAAATTCTTATGTTTCAAGGGTTTTGTTCTTTAAGGCGATCGCATTGATTGTCAGGAATGTTAAAGGTTATCTGACTGATGAACCAAGCTTACTTTTCACTCTTATGTGGAGAACCTCGCTTCCATTCCTCTCTCCTACAAGGAGAGAGGCTTT
Organism: Scytonema sp. PCC 10023; assembly: GCF_963920835.1. Lineage (NCBI taxonomy): Bacteria > Bacillati > Cyanobacteriota > Cyanophyceae > Nostocales > Scytonemataceae > Scytonema > Scytonema sp. PCC 10023. The sequence continues at coordinate 27,402 of NZ_CAWUDP010000033.1, read as the reverse complement.
GATTTTCCCCCTTCCCTACTAGGGAAGGGGGCTAGGGGGTTAGGTTTTTCGTGGATTTTTCCACATGGCGTGAAAAGTCAGATGAACCAAGCATTGGTTGAGTGTACGATCGCTTTAGTCGCTAAAACTAGGAGCATAAGCTCAGGGTATTCTGTCACGACTTCACGCCTAAGCTGTTCCACATTTAAATTGCATAATTAGGGCGGGCTTTTCGGCTCACCCCACAGGAGTTACAAAAAATTTAAGGTTGCAAACTAGATGTGGTTTAGCTTACACCAACAGAGGAAAAACAATGACGACACTGCTAATTCAAAGCATGAGCGTCCCACTGACGGTCAATCTTCCTGCAATCAAATCGATGAGTGTTGAACAATTCTACGAATTCTGTCTAGCCAATCGCGATTTGAGAATTGAGCGTAATGCCAGTGGAGAAGTTATCATTATGCCACCTGCTTTTTCAGATACAGGTAATCGCAACATTAAAATCGCTCAACAACTGGCAAATTGGGCAGATCAAGATGGCACAGGTGAAACGTTTGACTCTAGTGCAGGCTTTACCTTGCCCAATGGGGCAACTCGCTCCCCGGATGCCTCGTGGATTAAACTAGAGCGCTGGAATGCCTTAACTGAAGAACAAAAATCCTCATTTGCTCCAATTTGTCCAGATTTTGTGATTGAGTTACGGTCTTCTAGCGATACTCTTAGTGGATTGCAAAACAAGATGCAGGAATATATTGACAACGGTGCATCACTAGGCTTATTGATTGATCGCAAAAACCGCAAAGTCTACATCTACCGCCCTAATCAAGAACCGGAAATCTTGGATAATCCTGAAACAGTGAGCGGCAATCCAGAGTTACCAGGATTTGTCTTGCGGATGGCAAAAATTTGGTGATTGATATTATTGTCTGGAATAAGTTTTGACGCGATCAACTTTGCTCGAGTCGTTAACTCGCTTGTCAACTATGCAGAAATAACGGTAGCACTAGCTTCTCATCGCTTCGTTTCGCAATTGGGAACTGGCACGTCTTTTTGTCCCAGCACTTGTTGAGTAACAAATTGTTTTGTCGTCCTTGCGGTGCTATTAGACTTAATGTCACCCTGATGAGTGGATCAGGTTTTTAGAAAGCGATCGCTTTTAATGAGTAGTAATAATCGAACTCGAAAAATCCTGCTGTTATCAGCAAATCCTAAAGGTACCAGCCGACTTCGTCTGGATGAGGAGATGCGCGAAATTGAAGACGGATTAAAACGAGCAAAAAAGCGTGATGATTATTTAATACAAACAGCAAAAGCAGTACGCCACAGAGATATACGTAGAGCTATTCTGGATTACACACCACATATAATTCACTTTTCTGGGCATGGTTCTGGAGAAGAAGGCTTGGTATTTGAAGATGAAACAGGTCAAACTAAGTTAGTTGATGCAGAAGCTTTAGCGGAATTGTTTCAACTGTTCGCTAACCAAATAGAGTGTGTTGTCCTCAATGCTTGCTACTCAAGATATCAGGCACAAGAAATAGCCCGACACATTAATTATGTGGTGGGTATGAGTCAGGCAATTCAAGATCAGGCAGCAATTGAATTTGCTGTGGGTTTTTATGATGCTCTAGGAGCAGGTAAGAGTTATGAGTTTGCCTATAAAGTTGGTTGTAATGCCATTCGCATGGCAGGCCTAGCACAAGACTTAATACCTCAACTCATCCCTAAGACTGATTTACCGCTCAACTTTTCCTCAGAAGAACTATCTGCAAACTTGTCAGCAATATCGACAAACATATATATTGAACGCCCACCGATTGAAGAAAAATGCTATAAAGCTATTTTGCAACCTGGTGCGCTGATTCGCATCAAAGCTCCGCAAAAGATGGGTAAAACATTACTGTTAGAGAAATTACTCGACTATGCTAGACAGCAGGGTTATCAAACAGCAAAATTAGATTTGAAGCTAGCTGATAGTTCTGCCATTGCTGACTTGAAGACTTTCTTACAGTGGTTGTGCGTCAATGTTTCTGACAGTTTGGAACTGGAAGCTAAGTTGGATGACTACTGGCAAGATAGTAACGGACTGAATACAAGCTGTACTCGTTACTTTCAAAAATATTTATTATCAGAAATTGATAGTCCTGTTGTTCTTGCCATAGATAATTTTGAGCGGCTGTTTAAATATGAAAACATTTTCTCCGAATTTTGCTTACTGCTGCGGAGTTGGTATGAAACTGCCAAACAAGGGGACAGGATGGGTAAAGTTTGGAAAAAAATTAGGTTAGTGGTGGTTAATTCGACTGAAACTTATCCTACCTTAGACACGAATCGCTCACCGTTTAATGTTGGATTAGCGATTGAATTACCTGAATTTAACCTTTCTCAGGTAGAAGAAATGGTGAACCAGTATGAATTAAATGGACAGTTGGGAGAAGAAGATTTAACTCAATTGATGGAATTGTTAGGAGGACATCCTTATTTAGTGCAGGAGACGTTGGAGAATCTCAAAAGCCAAGAAACTTCCCTAGAAGAACTTTTGACACTCGCCGCAACGGAACAAGGAATTTTTAGCTACCATTTACGAGAACAACTGCAATGTTTACAAGATGCTTCTCAGCTAGAATCAGCTTATAAAAGAGTAGTGACGGCAAATGAACCTGTGCAACTTAATCCTGAAATTACCTTCAAACTGCACAGCTTAGGGTTGGTGAAAATTGTGCGTAATGATTGCGTTCCTAGCTGCGATTTATATCGTCAGTATTTCTCAATCCGTTTGGGGTAAGTTATGGGTGATGAATATATCAACGAATATATTTTTTCTGGAAGCTTGCCCGAAAATGCTAGCACTTACGTCACACGGGAAGCCGATAATGAATTGTATGAGGCACTTAAGCAAGGGAAATTTTGTTATGTATTGAACTCCCGACAAAGTGGAAAGTCTAGCTTGCGTGTGAGAACAATGAGCCGTCTCTCAGAAGCTGGTGTGGAGTGTGCATCTATTGATTTGTCTTCTGTTAATATTCAGAGTGCGACGCAAGAGACTTGGTATGCAGATTTGATTGTGAAGCTAATCGACAGCTTTGACTTGGATGTAGATTTTCAACAGTGGTGGGAGAAGAACCAATTAAACTCATCTTTGCTGCGATTTAGTCATTTTCTGGAAAAGAAGCTGCTGGTTGAAATTAGAGAAAATATTGTTATTTTCATTGACGAAATTGATAGTGTTTTAAGTCTGCAATTTCCTACTGATGATTTCTTTGCTTTTATCCGTTCCTGTTATAATCAGCGCGTTGATAATCCCGAATATAATCGCCTCACTTTTTGTTTGTTGGGAGTCGCGTCACCAAGCAATTTAATAGAAGATAAACAACGTACCCCATTTAATATTGGGAAAGCTATCTCTCTAAAAGGTTTTCAATTGCAGGAGGTTGAGCCATTACAAAGAGGCTTGGAGGGAAAATTTAGTAATCCTCAAAAGGTGATGCAGGAAATTTTAGAATGGACAGGAGGACAACCGTTTTTGACGCAAAAGTTGTGTCAGTTTATGGTTGAGGAGTCTGAGAAAGAAAATTCTCGTTCTGTTGAGCAGGTAGTGAAGTCCTGCATCATTGAAAATTGGGAATCTCAAGACGAACCTGAGCATTTACGAACTATTCAAGCGAGAATTTTGCGGGATGAACAACGGGCTGGATATTTACTAGAACTGTATCAGCAAATTAGATTAAGGGAGGAGCAATCCGAGATTACAGCAGATGATACTTTAGAACAAAGCGAGTTACAACTTTCGGGCTTAGTTATTAGGCAACAAAATAAGTTAAGAGTTTACAATCCTATATATCAAGAGGTTTTTGATCAAGATTGGATTGAAAATCAATTAAGAAACCTGCGTCCATATTCTGAGAATTTCCGCTTTTGGGTGGCTTCTGGAGGAACTGATGAGTCACGATTGTTGCGGGGAAAGGCGTTACAAGAAGCTGAATTATGGGCAAGGGATAAGAGTTTAAGTTATCAGGATAGGCAGTTTTTAGCAGCTAGTAAAGAGAAAGAAATTCAAGAGGAAATTGCTGCAAGAGAACAAGAAGCTGCTTTAGAGAGAGAGAAAAAAGATAGGGAAGCAGCAGAGTCACGAAATAAATTACTCAGTGAAGCCAATAAAAAAGCTCAACAGCAGATTCGTAATGGGGCTGCTTTTTTATTATTGGCTGTATTTGTTGCTGTCATTTTAGGAGTATTTGCAGCAAGAGAAGGAAATCAAGCACTACAAGCACAAAAAATGTTTAAAGATGCTAACACAAAGGCTCAACAAGCAAACAGAAAATTTGAAGATACTAACACAAAAGCTCAACAAGCAGAAAAAAAAGTTATAGACTTACAGCAGCGCGCTCAACAAGCGCAAAAAAATGTTGCTCAAGCTAAACAACAAGCTATAAAAGCAACAGAACAATCTCAAGCTGAACAAAAAAAGGCTCAACAAGCACAACAAAATGCTGCTCAAGCTAAACAACAAGCTATAAAAACAACAGAACAATCTCAAGCTGAACAAAAAAAGGCTCAACAAGCACAACAAAATGCTGCTCAAGCTAACCAAAAAGCACAAGAAGCCAAAAAAGAGGCACAAAATTTACAAAATCAACTGGCTTTAGCAAAGAAAGATGTTGAGAATGTTCAAAAATTATCTGAATTAGCTGGAGAGTTACGAAATGTAAATCTTACATCTGAGTCAGATCAAGCATTGAGGCTAGCAGGTCTATCATTCAACGTCAAAGACTATAAACTCAAGCAGGCTCTACTATTTGCTTCTATTTCACAAGCATATCAGCATTTGAAAAAGTGGGATAAAGCAGAACAAGAAATTCAAGAAAGTCATAATTTCTTAGCACAAACCGAGAAAAATACTACTTCTAGTGAAGGATTACAAATTCAAGTTTTGGCTAAGAAAGTTCAAGGGGATTTACTAGGGCAGAAAAAAGAAATAAACCAAGCTATAGAATCTTATAAATCAGCATTTAACATTCTTAAGAATTACCCAGAACAAACTAACTCCTTTACAACAAGTAACCAATTGCTCACAGCCAAAGATATTGAATCTGTTCATCGAGGAAAATTGAGCTACTCTCTATAAATAATACAGAACCATACTTGAGAAAACAGGTTGAACAATCTCTTAGAAAACATCTTAAAGCTCAATACGAATTTTATTTACCGTAGCACTCTCTTCTTCTCTCGCGTTGCGACTTGTAAAGTGTACCATTTAAGGCTTTTAGAAGTTTGTAAATATTTATTAAAGCCTCCTTTCCCACGCAACAATCAGCATTTCATAAATCCGATACCTGGCACCGGGGGAATATAGCAATTTGCGTTGATAAATTTTTCTGCTACCTCCATTATCAGTTATCAGTTACCAGTTACCAGTTATCAGAGATTCTAGTTTTCTTGAGGATTGAGAAAAGGATTTTTGATATCTCTTCGGGATTTTCATAGATACTGGTAAATGCTTTGTCATCAATATACCCTGTGTCTTTTAAAAGAGACAGGGTATATTTAGTTTCAAGACATTCTTTGTAAGCAATAGAAATTTTTGCAGAAAATTCTGCTGGTGATATAGCTCCATTTGCTTCTACAATATTGGCTCCAATTGATGTTCCACTTCTAATTAATTGTTTTGATAAAATAAATTCTTTTTTCTCTTGAGTCAAAGATTTATAAGCATTTACAATCCTGATAGCGAACTTATACGCCTTCTCATACACCAAACTGTTCATAGCTTATTGATAACTGATAACTGATAACTGGTAACTGATAACTGATCTATGAATCCCCTAATCCTTGACCTTCGCCCTGTCATTCGCCTCACTCACGAACAATTCGAGCAAATTGCTCTTGCTAACCCCGACCTACGGATAGAACTTAGTGCTGATGGAGAATTATCTATTATGCCTCCAACTGGCGGAAATACGGGCAGACGCAATGCTGATCTAACCTATCAATTACAAGCTTGGAACCGTCAAACTCGTTTAGGTGTCGTCTTTGATTCCTCTACCATTTTTCGCTTACCCAACGGTGCAGAACGTTCCCCTGATGCTGCTTGGATAATCCTAGAACGCTGGAATGCTCTCACCCAAAAGGAACAAGATTCTTTTCCCCCACTTTGTCCTGACTTTATCATTGAATTGCGCTCCAAAACTGATTCGCTTAAACCCTTACAAGCAAAAATGCAGGAATACCAGGACAACGGCTGCCGTTTGGGTTGGCTGATGAACTACCACGATCGGCAAGTCGAAATTTATCGTCCTCAATGCGAAAAGGAAGTCCTGCGATCGCCTCAAACCCTGTCGGGTGAAGAAGTTTTACCGGGGTTTGTTTTAGATTTACAAATGATTTGGGAATGAACTCGTTACAGTCAAAAAATGAAACACATTTGATAATTTTTGTCAAGGCGCAAGCCCTAAGATATTCAACTATTATTAAGTCATATTATTAAGGAAAGTTGCAAAAGTCGTGACTTGAACGGCTGAGCCAATTTGCCTACTTTCTCCAAAAAAAGTAAAGGAATTAGTCATGACAGAGGCAAGAAACATAGTCGGCGGAAACCTAGAAATGTGCTGCTCTTCTCCCATAACTGGATATTACCGCGATGGGTTTTGTAATACAGGAGGTATGGATTTTGGGATGCACGTTGTTTGCGCCCAGATGACAGCAGAATTTCTTGAGTTCACCAAATCGCAAGGAAACGACCTTAGCACCCCTATGCCAGAACATCAATTTCCTGGTTTAAAAGAGGGCGATCGCTGGTGTTTATGTGCTGCTCGTTGGCAAGAAGCTCTTGAGGCTGGCGTTGCTCCCCCCGTCGTCCTCACAGCAACCCATCCTAGAGCTTTGGAAGTGGTTTCCTTGGATGATTTGAAGAAAAACGCCTTAACTTCTTCCTAAATAAAATCTAAAAATTTGTTTGACTTAGTAGCCGCCCATACCACCCGATACATTGTCTGTAACTTAAGAGCGATTTTCACAACTTCAATTAGAGTCATAATCGAGCAGGACTTGGAGTGGGTGTAACAAAGTTAAGCAATGGTTACAGTCGTTGTCGTTATCAATATACTGATATCGCTGGTTCTTCTGTACGTAGCTTGGCGAGTGCGCAAACTTAAGCAACGGCTGACAAGGCTAGCTAATATCTTTATTGCTGCTGAACTTAGTAGTCATAGGGTATTATATGGCGCACCCGCAGCTATCTCTATAGGTCAGCGAAATGTTCATAATCTGCGGCAGACACACCAATCACCACAGCTACAAATCCAGCGAGTACGGCAGATTTTCAGCCTCCTTGCTCTCGGACAACAAGTCTGGCGTCGTAATTTTATTAGGTTACGCTCAAAACCTCTGAAAATGAGGAAGTAAACAGTATAGGAGGACACAGGAACAAGGCAGAATGTCTCAGATTATAGATTGAGTGAAGCAGTAGGTTTTAGAGTTTTGGTTACATCCCAGTACCCTGTTGGCTACGTCAAGGCAACCTTTGTGGCTAATTCATTGTCTCTGTAAATAGGAAGATAAAATCTTTTGGATTTCGCTGCGACGTGAAAACCCGCATAAAATGGGTGTAAGGAGAGGAACAAAAAATGTCTAACAACCGTTCTGGATTATTTGTTGGCGGTATGATGATAGGAGCTACCATCGGTGCCTTGACCGGGTTGCTGATTGCTCCACGTACGGGACGCGAAACTCGTCAACTCTTGAAGAAATCTGCCAGTGCGTTACCAGAATTGGCAGAAGATATATCAACGAGTGTGCAAATACAAGCAGATCGCCTTTCTGCAAACGCACGCTCTAACTGGGATGAGACTTTGGACCGACTGCGGGAAGCGATCGCAGCTGGCGTAGATGCCAGTTTGCGAGAAACCCAAGCGGTGAAGCAGCAAAATGCTCAACAAGAGTCTGATTCCCTTTCTCAACATCTAGATAGCTAGTAGAAGATATTAAAGTGATTGACCCCCTGTTTTGGCTGGGACTGTCTATACTCCTAGTCGCCGCCAGTCTCACTGCTGTTTTGGTGGCGGCGATACCAGCTTTGCAGGAATTAGCAAGAGCAGCCCGCAGTGCAGAAAAGTTATTTGACACTCTTTATAAAGAGTTACCACCCACTCTAGATGCCATTCGCATGACCAGTTTGGAAATCACTGACTTAACTGATGATGTCAGTGATGGGGTAAAAAGTGCTGGTCAAGTCGTCAAACAAGTGGATCAAAGCCTTGATAGTGCCAAAAAGCAAGCGCAAAACGTTCAAGTCGGCACGCGCAGTATCATGGTCGGTGTAAAAGCTGCCTGGAAATCCTTTACTCGCTCGAAATCTTCAAAACGAACAGTTGACCGTCTTGTGCCATCTCAAAAAGCAAAGCTAACATTGCAAGAACGGCAAGCCTTAAGGCAAGAGAATCGCTTCACAAATACGCAAGGTTACAGCATCAACAACGATTACAACGATGGTGCTGATTGGGAAACCAGTTTTGATAAAGAAGATTTACAGGGTCAGACAGAATCTGAGAATTGGTCTGATAAAGATTGAACTGCTATATAAAATCTAGACAAGTCTAGACATTTATTTCTTTCTTCATAGGGAGCATGGGAGCGGTTATCCCTCAGAAAGCATTCACGCTTTAGCCAAACGCGATAAGTTAATGGCTGCCTTTAAATCCCTGTCCAAGACATACCTACAATGTTCACACGAGTAAACACGTTCACTCAGTGACAGGGAATCTTTTTTACAGCCGCATCTACTACATGTTTTAGAAGATGGATACCATCTGTCTACGACCATAAGCGTGCTTCCAAATTTCTTGCACTTGTATTCAAGTTGTCGCTTGAATTCATAAAAACCGCAATCAGCGATGGATTGAGCAAGCTTATGGTTTTGCATCATGCCCGAAACATTCAAGTCTTCAATTACTATCACAGCGTGGTTTTTACATAAGTAATTGGTGACTTTGTGGAGGGAGTCTTTGCGGATGTTTGAAACGCGGTTATGATGCAAAGCTAACTTAATTTTTGACTTGTGGCGATTGTTACTGCCTTTAGCTTTTCTGGTATGGGATGCCGACAATCGTTTAAGTTTTTGGATGTTTTTCTTGTAGGCTTTAGGGTTCGGGAACACAGCACCAGTACTTAAAGTAGCTAGTTCTTTCACCCCAATATCTACACCTACGACATCATGAGTTTTAGGAGATTCAACACAATCTACTTCATACGCAAAAGCAATGTACCAGTCATCGGCTATCCGAGATATTGATATTTTGGTGGTTGTTGTATGAGGCAATCCTTCATAAGTCTTAACCCATCCAATAGTTGGTAGCTTGACACGTAAACCTCCTACAGGTATAGGTTTCCCGCCAGCGTCTATAGTAAAAGAATCGTTTTGACCTTTCTTCTTGAACACGCAACGTTGTTCTGCCCCAAAGGGGCAATGAGCAGGTTCAAACAGTCCTACCCGCCTCGACCATTCTCACGGCTGTGCGGCACTTTCCTTCCTTCCAACCATGTTCGCGCAGCGTCTGGTGCTACTGAGAAGATTTTACGTGTTGATGGCTCTGAAAAGACTTTTCAACACAACCCTATATCTTCAATTGTCATGGTTCGGAGCGTCTAACGCCACTTTCGCTTTTGGAGTTTTTCATCCTGTAGTATTAAAATAATTCCAAATTAACATATATATGGTGTTATACAGCGTTACAACTTAAGATTGTCAGACAAAGAGTATGAGGAGTTGAAAAAGATATCGGCACAAACAGAAAGATCTATCAATGATTTAATTCGGGAAGCGATTAGGGAGTTTGTTGAAAAAGAAACAAAGGGCTAAAGCCCTACGAGTCGCGTTTCATCCCCGGATTAAAAGGTAGGGGTTCTCACGCTCCCGCTATGCTTTGATAGCGTGGCAAAGGTATATGAGAATAAGAGCGCAGTGCTTTGTGCCCTTATTCTCATATACCTAACCTTGTAAGTTCTGGATCTAAAGTATTAGATTAGATTACAGTTAAAAAGTGTAAAGAAGTATCACTTTTCGCGTACTCTTTTAAAACAACTTGTTCACTTTTCCTGTGGATATCTGTATAAAAAAGCTCATGCAGCATAGTTTTTGGCGACGAATTCTGGCTTTTGTGACAGTATTTTTCCTAGCTGGGTCAATCTGGGCAACGCATTCTCCCAGCGCATACGCTTATGACAATCCTGAATTACTACCCGATACCCCAACCCCAGTTGTAGATTTAGCGAAATCTCTGACCAGCGTTCAAGAAGAAAAACTTGTTAAGGAACTAGAGCAATTTGAAGCCGAAACCGGCTGGAAACTGCGAGTATTGACCCAATATGACCGTACTCCAGGTCGGGCTGTGATCAAGTTTTGGGGTTTGGATGACAAAAGTGTTTTATTGGTTGCTGATTCTCGTGGCGGTAACATTCTCAGCTTTAGTGTCGGCGACGCGGTTTATGAACTCCTCTCACGCACTTTCTGGATTGAATTGCAAACCCGCTTTGGCAATTTGTACTTTGTGCGAGAAGAAGGCGAAGACCAAGCGATTCTCCAAGCTATGGAAACAGTGAAAACTTGTTTGCGTCAGGGTGGTTGCGCTGTTGTTCCCGGATTACCACGCGAGCAGTGGATTCTGACTCTGATTACTTCAGTTATTGGTGGAATCATCTGTGGATTGGCAGCTCAACCTCGTGAGGAGGGACAAATTTTTGCTTGGCAATGGGCTTTAATCTTTTCTCCTTTATGGGGAATCTTATTTCTTGCCTTCGGTCTTGGACCAGTCGTCACACGAACAAGCGAGTGGCTACCCATCATTCGCAATATTTCCGGTTTCCTCATCGGTGCTTTGGTTGCTTACCTTTCCCCTATTTTCAGTCGCTCTTCTCCTAGTGCTGAATCCTAGACGGGAAGCTTATGGAGAGAGGGAGATAAGGCAGACGAGCTATTAACATCTTCCTCATCCCCCTCATCCTCCTCATCCCCCTCATCCCCCTCATCTCCCTCATCTTCCTCATCTCCTCTACCTCTCCACCCTACGGCGACGGCGACGGGGTCTTTCATCTTCTTCATCGCGCCGCAGGCGGCTACTGACCCCAGTAAAGAAATCCCGTTGGATACAAGGATAATCACTTACCCATAAGTCTCGACTGGGAATATAAATATCGGAAATTTCGTCAATACTGCTCAAATCTGGGCGATTCGACATAACCAATAATTCTGCCCTCTGACCGCGAGCAATGACTTTGTAGGCAACCCGCAGCGGCGCTTGATACTCAACAGTAAATCCTGTGTCATCGCCGACTTCCAAGTTAATCCGTTTTTCTCGGTTTTCGACAATCACCAAATCGCCTTTTTTATCCACAGTTTCCTGTTTACCAATCAACTCTTCTGTAATCCAGTAATCCAGCACTCGACCACGGAGAAAACCGCTGTATTTGTAACGGCGGCATTTTGCATTCCGCATACTAGCCCAAAACACTGGTCCCCACAGCCAGTAAAGAGCACCAATGAGTCCGATCAAAAATACGATACCAAAATCAAGTCCCAGAAAAACTTTGACAAGGAAAACAACCGCAACTGCCACTACAGAAATGAGCAGCCGCTGCAAAAAGTCTGAAAAGTTCCCCCAGTAGTACTTGTACTGTAGACCAGTGGCAATTAGAGGAATGAGTTGTTCAAATTTCTGGCGAGTCAGTGGGACTATCATGAGTGCTAAGTTCTAAGTGGTGAGTGCTGAGTCTTTTAAAGAATTTTTTCTAATCCATATACTAACGACTTTAACTGGAGGACTTTACGAATTGCCAGTAGGACTCCTGGCATATAGGCAGCGCGATCGCTTGTATCATGTCTGAGCGTATAAATTTGACCTGCTGCACCAAAAATCACTTCTTGATGAGCAATCAGTCCCGGTAAACGGACGCTATGAATTCTAACGCCTTCATCGGCTTGACTCCCCCGCGCACCTGGTAATTTCTCCGATTCTTCCACAATAGGCTGGTTATACGTTTTACCAACTTCTGCCAGCATTTGAGCAGTTTGAATTGCTGTACCACTGGGAGCATCAGCTTTTTGGTTGTGATGCAGTTCAATAATTTCAACGTGGTCAAAATATTGAGACGCAGCGACTGCTGCTTGTTGCAGTAGCACCACGCCAATACAAAAGTTGGGAATAATCAAACATCCAGTACTCGCCTTATCCGCAAATTCTGCTAAGTCTTGAATTTGTTCTTGACTTAACCCGGTGGTACCTACAACTGGACGAAGACCATAGGCGATCGCACTACGAACATTGTCATACACTGAATTGGGATGGGTAAAATCTACCATCACCCCAGGCTGTCTTTCTTGAGCTGCAAATGCCAGCATCGGTTCCAATTGATTGGTAATTGGAATTTCCAAAGCTTCACCTAAACCCGCCAGTTCTCCTGCATCTTGCCCTTGATGTTCGGGAGTTGTATCAATCGCACCCACAAGATTCATATCTGGTGCTTGCGCCACCGCTTTCACCACTTCACGACCCATTTTGCCCGCAGCACCGATGATCACAACTGGGATTGGACCTTGATTCACCATAAGAGAAATACTTTTTACATCAACAAAGGAATTGTAAATCCAGCAGGGGAGCTATTGTCGTAGAGAAAAAACTCGATTGTAACTATTTTTGATAGCAGCCCATTTACTAGCAATAGGCATTCGCCAACCAGTCCCAAAAGCACGATCTGTAATTTTCAATCCTGGGGGTGCTTGTCGCCGTTTAAATTCTGCACGCGCCACTAAAGTAATGATTCTGTCTACAGTCGCTGGGTCATGACCTGCTGCGACAATTTCTGCTGTAGACTCATGGTTGTGAATCAAGCGTTGCAAGATGTCGTCCAAAATATCGTAAGGCGGTAGCGAATCTTGGTCAACTTGACCAGGTTTAAGTTCGGCGCTGGGTGGTTTGGTGAGGACATTTTGCGGGATGATTTCACCATTGCTATTTAACCATTGGCAAATCGAGTAAACACGCGTTTTAGGGACATCAGCAATCACTGCTAACCCTCCATTCATATCACCGTAAAGCGTGCAGTAACCAACTGCCATTTCTGACTTATTACCAGTCGATAGGAGGAGATGACCGAATTTATTGGATAGTGCCATCAATAAATTCCCCCTAATTCGGGATTGAAGATTTTCCTCTGCTAGTCCAAACTCCGTTCCAGCAAACAACTCGGCTAGTGTCTTGTCATATCCTTGCATTAACTCTCCTATTGGGATGGTGTGGGTTTTAATCCCAAGATTTTCTGCCAATGCTAAAGCATCGCTGATAGAATGGTCGGAACTGTAAGGGGAAGGCATGAGAACACCGAGGACATTTGCTTTACCTAATGCAGCGCTAGCGATCGCCGCCACCAATGAAGAATCTACTCCGCCACTTAACCCCAGCACCACCTTAGAAAAGCCGCACTTGCGCACATAATCTCGCAATCCTAAAACCAAAGCCTGCCAAATTTCCTCATCCTCAGACTCGTATTCTGGTGATATGGAACCTAACTGTAAATCTCGTTGCACCTCATCAAATTCCACGACGACCAAATCTTGTTTAAAACCATAGGCACGGCACACTATTTCACCTTGACGATTTAAGGCAAAACTTCTGCCATCAAAAATTAAATCATCATTGCCGCCTACCTGATTGGTATAGATAATCGGTTGCCGAAAACGCACTGCACTATGCTTCAGCATTGCTTCTCGGAACTTCTGCTTGCCAACACTGTAAGGAGAGGCAGACAAATTCACAATAAAATCTACACCCAAAATTGCTAAGTCAGCAATTGGATTCGTGATATAACTTCTTTTCCCCCAAAAGTCTTCATCATTCCACAAATCTTCACAAATCGTGACACCAATTGGAACATCATCTAATGTGAAATAATTCGCTTCTGAACCAGCTTCAAAATAGCGATGTTCATCAAACACATCATACGTTGGCAAAAGGCGCTTGTGAAAAAGTTGCTGCACCCTACCTTTTTCTAATAAAGCAATGGTATTAAATAAACTTTTCCCGCCATGAGTGTGCGCTGTTAAATTATTTTCAACGGTTCCTACCAACACAGCTAATTCTGGTGGCAAATCTCTTGCTAATTGTTGCAAGGCAATGGACATTGCCTGTAAAAAACTAGGATTTAGTAACAAATCACGCGGTGGATAACCACATAAAGAAAGTTCTGGCGTTAGCAACAAACGCGCACCTTCTGATACTGCCTTTTGTGCCGCCTCCAGAATTTGTCGTGCATTTCCAGGCAAATCACCAATTGTAGGATTAATTTGAGCGATCGCAATCTTCATTTTGATTTTGAATTTTGGATTAGAGGTTAGACTTCTGGCAAAAATTTGAAATTTTTATGTAAAACTACAGATTGACACAGATAATTTAACTAATTCTTAATTTTTGAAAGCCGTTAGATAAAAACTAAAGGTTTATCTTTCAATGGAGCAAAAGCTTCGGCATCAAAACGATATAAACTCGCTGGACGACCAGCACCACGCGACACTTTTGTTCCTGTATCGCATAAAAAACCTAACTTGAGGAGACGCGCTCGAAAATTAGAGTAATCAGAAAAATTTTCCCCTAAAACTGTTGTGTATAACTGGTATAAATCATTTAAAGTAAACATTTCTGGCAAAACTTCAAACGCCACTGGGCTATACTCCAACTTATTTCGCAAACGCCTGTGTCCATATGCCAAAATTTTGTGATGGTCAAAAGCTAACTGCGGCACTTGCTTTACAGGGTACCAAGCTATGCCAGTAACTCCATCAGTCATCAATTCTGCTTCCTCAAACCGTACAAGGGCAAAGTAACTGACTGATAGATAACGCACACCATAACTACCGATTACTTCTCGTGGATCTCGTTCAGGACCTCCAAAAGTATACAGCTGCTCCAAATAAAGATTTTTTACCCTAATTTTTTCAGCCATAATGCGATAAGCAGCATCTTCTAAAGACTCACCTTGACGCACCAAAGTACCAGGAAGACTCCAATGGTTTAAAAATGGCTCCTGCTGCCTCATGACTAATAAAACTAGCAGTCGATTTTGTGCAGTATCTACAGAGAAAATTACGTTATCAACACCAACTTTGAAATCTGCTAAAGGTGGTTGTTTTAACTGGTCTGCAATCTTTCTTTGGTGGCGTCCTGGCATGGAAACTAATTGTTCAAAGCCTTGCTTTTCCTTTAAGCTAGAGGGAATTTAGGGGTGGCGGAATTCTATGGTAGCGGAGGCGCTCATAGTTCAACAAGTCAAATTTTCGGACAAACATTTGTACAAATGCTCTTTATGAATATAGTCAACGACAAGAGGTGTTAGGGCTTCCTTGTCGCCACTTTCACGATAAGCTGTCGAGGACACATCTGGACCAATAAAATTGGCAACTGTGACTTCCCCCCCAAGATTTTGCACGAAGAGCAAGCTAGATTCATCTATTGCATATCCCGGACGCTGTACGACTAAAAGTTGTACTTGCTGCAACAAATCTTCAATACGATACCAATGAGGCAGCTGAGCTAGCAAATCTGAACCTATCACTAATGTAAACTCTGCCTCTCCCCAACGCTCTTTTGCTTTCTCCAACGTTTCCAGCGTTCTCAAGCTACTTAATTCCTGTTCCAAGCCAATATTGTGCTTTGACGAATTTATGTCCGTAATTAACAAGTGCAACATCGCCACCCGATGTTCCAAAGGTGTTTGATGCGACTTAAATGGATTATTCGCCGCCCAAACTGCCACATAATCAAAATGCTCTGAGAGCCAGCGGATAATTGCTTGATGCCCAGCAGTTGGTGGATCGGCACTCGTACCAAATAAAGCAACTTTCATAGTCATTAATTAATAGTCATTAGTCATTAGTCATTAGTCATTAGTCATTAGTTATTCTCCCCCACTCCCTCCCTCTCTCCCTCATCCCCCTCATCCCCCTCCGGAACCCTCATCCCCCTCCGGAACCCTCATCCCCTCTGTACCTGCGCGGTATTGTTCTTCGTCTTTTGAGTCAACTCTTCTAACTGGGTGGAAATCTCTACCCTCACTGATACCGGATTATCGAAACGCCGCGTTTCATCCGGCAAACTAGCAACCGAAGTAGCAGTTCTTTGTCGAATTTCCGCCAACGTCTCTACAGGTTGCACTCGTTTGCCTTCCTTAAGAAACAACTGCAACAAAGGCACTTCCGAAGATTGAAGAAATTTTACATTCTTATCTGTTGTTTTTTCTGTTTCTTCTGTTTCTTCTGTTTCTTGTATTTTCTCTGTTTGCTGTTGTGCAGCCAAACCCAAAGAGTCTGCTTTCACTTTCCCTCTCTCAAAGAAGCGAAAAATCTGCTTGCGTCCTGGGTAAGTTGCTTTACCACTCGAGTGTTTCATCACGGGGATGCCGTCAATTTCAACCAGTTTGTAGACTCCATTGATAGGGGAACCTGTCACCAGTCGCGTTCCCAGTCCATAACCATCAATCTGGGCACCAGCAGCAACCAGTCGGGCTATTTCCCACTCGTCCAAATCGCCACTAGCAAATATTGATACACCCGGAAGAAGCGATCGCACTTGTTTTGACAATGAAACCAAATCACCAGAGTCCAACCGAACCCCTGATAATTTCATTTCTCCTGAATTGACCTTCGCCGCTAACCGCTCGGCAGCAGCGATGGTATCGTAAGTATCAATTAACAAAGGTGCACCTGGAAAATACCGTTGAAACACTGTGAACGCTTGGTCTTCGCTACCTTCCATTGCTGACAATGCCATAACAAGAGCGTGAGCCATCGTACCACTAGGTTTTTCTCCCAGTTGTAGCGCAGCTAACACGTTTGATGTCGCATCCAAACCACCAGCCAAAGCTGCACGCGCCGCCCACAAAGACGCTTGAGGGCTAAAGGCACGTCTTGTCCCAAATTCCAGCAGTGTTGCTTGAGACGCCACATCGCGTAATCTTGCTGCACGTGTGGCAATCAAACTCTGATAATTTAAGGTATTTAAAAGGTAAGTTTCTACCAGTTGCGCTTGCCAAAGCGGTGCTTCCACTCGCAACAGAGGTTCATTCGCAAACACCGCTGTTCCCTCGGGTACAGCCCAAACATCCCCAGTAAAACGTCCCTCAGCCAGCAGTGACCAAAAGTTCTCGGGAGCTTTAGCAAAAATTCCTGTCGCCTGCAAAGCCTCTATCCCAGAAGGACTAAAGCGGAATTTTTCCAAATATTCCAACGCTTGCGCCAGCCCCATAGCAATCAAATAGCCAAAATTGTCTGGCAAACGTCTGACAAACAACTCAAAGCTTGCTCGTCGTTGTTCTAAACCTTCACCTGTATAACAAGCTGTCATTGTCAACTGGTAAAGATCTGTCAGCAGGCTGTAATCAACAGCAGAAAGTGTCAGTTCCGGATTCTCTATGTTCTGCTGTTGCTGGTTGTTTGTATATCCATAGTTCAAGTTTGGGAAACTTGTCATGGCATAGCGCCTTTAGAAGAATACTTCTTTGCTTTATGGTAAATTTTACCATAAAGTAATGTTAATTTGAAACAGGCTCAGATTTCCGACTTTTTAAAGAAGCCGGGAATCTTGTTGTTCAGGAATAATTTAGTAGGATTGTTATATTGCATAGGGTTCAGTCAAATGTGAAAGTATG
Source organism: Scytonema sp. PCC 10023 (assembly GCF_963920835.1). Taxonomy (NCBI): domain Bacteria; kingdom Bacillati; phylum Cyanobacteriota; class Cyanophyceae; order Nostocales; family Scytonemataceae; genus Scytonema; species Scytonema sp. PCC 10023. Next base: position 9,735 of record NZ_CAWUDP010000033.1, on the reverse strand, counting down.
CCAAATGGAGGATGAATAGTCACATCCACATTGATTTACACTTCAAACCCTTATCCTTGAACCTTAATTTGGCAGTTTTCTTAGCTAAAGTATTGCAACTATCTATCAATGAATATTGCAGAGAATGTAGATATATTGCCTATGAGTGCCAACAGAGAATGTCAGGCACTAGAGTAGATATGTCAGAAGATATATCGCAATGAAAGCGATTACAAAAAACGGGGGTCTCATATTATGGCTTTCTCCAGGATGCTTGCTAGAGTGATGCAATATATTTCTGAAGCTGCAATGCGTATTTTTGGACCTAATGACGATGCATATCCTAATATTGGTGTACAACCGTTTACAGGAGAACCTTATAACGAAAGGGCAGCCGACACTTGGTAAATGATTTTATAAAAAGAGCTAATAGAAATCAAAATAGGTGGAGAGGAAAATCCGACATCCACCTATTTTTTTAGTTATTAATTATTATTAATTATTAGTTACTCTCCTTTGTTGTTACGTCTCCTGGTTAACAGTGATCCCACTCGAATTCAGCAAGTAGTAGTAAGCAGATGACCATTAAACCGCCGGTCGTCAGAAATTGCCAACTACCGCTATAAGGCAAGATGAAAATTCCCAGTACATGAACTACGCCTGTGAATAGTAAGGTACGCGATCGCACTGCTAACCCAGTACACAAGTAGCCTAAAGCACATAGACCCAACCATAAAGGACAGAGATTCAATAAAATTTCTCCCCATCCTAGAAAAATACCCAAATCAGTTAAGACGACCCCCAATAACATCAGCAGTACCCAGCAATACAGTATCCAGATAACCTGCTTTCGTTTGACCCAATAGGTACTCCAATAGACCATTGCTGCAGTACCAATAAAAGAGAGGATTGACCACAAAGCCGCCTGCAAGTCCCAACCTATAGGTAAAAACTGGGCAGTTGCAAACATTGGTATGATAAGCAAACCCCAAATTATGAAAGCCTGGTCTATGCGGGTATAAAAATTTGAATAAAGCTTCGTTTTGCCAATTTGCCAGTTAACAAACCAAAGTCCTTCTTCTAACTCGTGAATATTTAGCGGTGCTTGTTTGCGACGCAGAGGTGGCACAGAATTATTAAAAAAATTCATTTTATTCATTGCTAAATTTTAGGAAAATTTGACTTTTTCGGGCTTATAATAGCCAGATTTCTTTTTTATATATATTTATTTAGTAACTTCTAATCTGAATCTCTCTCTAGCTATGACTTTAGCTATGTTATATTCTGTCCTGCGTTAGAAATTTGTTAGATTTTTTACATACAGCAGATTGCAGGTAAATGAGGTACAGTCTTAGTAGTGCATGAACGGCTAAAATGAAAGCTTACTCCAACGAAACAGCGAGAAAAAATAGTAAAGACCTACGAACAGGGAGACACCTCAGTCAGGAAGGTGGCCTCGAGATTTGGTGTAGCTAAAAGTTTTGTACAAAAACTGCTCTGGATGAAGAAAACTCAAGGTCATTTAAAACCGAGACAACAGGGTGGAGTCATGAAGGGAGAGTTGGATCGATGTGAAACTCAACTTGCTGCAATGGTTGAACAATATCCAGACGCGACATTATTAGAATATTGTGAATATTGGGGTACAACTTATAATCATTGGGTAAGTACAAGTACCATGTGTCGTGCATTACAAAAACAAAAACTTACGTTAAAAAAGCGAAAAGTTGCGTGCGCTGAGACAGCCCTGCAGTGAGGCAGCGCTGCGGGAGGGTTTCCCTCCGGAGGCGACTGCCGAAAGGGTTTCCCGCCGTAGGGGACTGCGTGCCTCCGTAGGAGGAGCTACGCTAACGCCCTTGGCGTGCCGAAGGCATACCCGAAGGGGGGTTCCCCCCGTTGAGCAAACTTTTCAAGAGAAAGACGCTACGCAGCAGCCAAGGGAAGACACAAAGAGTTCAAAAGTTGAGAATTGAGTATTAGCAGCAAGTTAAACAAGTAGACCCAGAAAACTTAATTTTCATTGATGAATGGGTGTTTTATTGGGGTTGACACGAACTCAGGCAAGAAGTCCTCACGGAAGTAGGGTGTATGATTTTAAACGATTAAACCCTTGGGTCGAAGGTGACAGTCATTGGGGTAATTAGCTTGAAACAAATTTTGGCTGTAATGACAATGAAATTGTTCGATGAATGGGAACGCATCTTATTGTCTTTGCCCTTGAAATGTCTGCTTCCTGAACTATGCGAAGGTGCTGTAGTTGTAATGGATAATGTTCCTGTCCATAAAGTGAAGAAAATAGAGCCTTTAATTCAATCAAAGGGTGCAAGGGTTCTTTATCAATCTCCCCCCGAATCCTGAGTTTAATCCCATCGAACATTGGTGGTCGGAGCAATCGCGCTTTTTTACGACAATTTTCTCCAACCACTGCATTTAGGGTTGATGTTCTAATTAGAACTGCGCTTGATGAGCGTTAATCCCCAACATCTAAAAAATTGGTTTACAAATTGCTGTTACTGTACCTCATAAACCTGCAATACGTTGTAATTACTTGTGCTCGGTCTTTTACTTTCTGTGGTACATCCTCCTTTCTTAAATTGAAAAGAGTTTTATCTTGTTCTGGTGTGAGAAATACCCTTAAACGGCTACCCATACCCTTGTTACTGTGCTAGCTACATCATACGTATTTACTTATCTTCAGATAGTTTGGTTTTTTTAAGTCGTTTTACTTACTGCGCTTTTTCACTTACACATCTTCTTATAGTTATGTCAAAGATGCAAGGACAGTTAAGACAGTTAGGACAGTTAAGAAATACTTAATATTTTTTTTAGATTTCCAGAATTAAATTTTAAGGAAGTGATATTTATAGGAAAACCTCCAGTAATAGCAACCACTGGAGGCGTATGCTGAACCAATATTTGTTCTATTCAGTATTAGACAGGTAAAACAAATATTAAAAAAGTTAACACAAGTGAAAAAGAGAGGAAAGGACAGTTAAGACAGTTAAGACAGTTAAGGAATATTTAATAAAAATTTTAGATTTTGTCATACAAGCTTGAAACATACATCGGGAAACTATCATTTTCTAAACCAAACCGCGATCGCCCCTGTGTCTTCTTCCCCATCATCTACACCGCACCTACCACCGCAATCAGTCCACACCGTAGTCCACACCGCCAGTCCTGAAAGGAAAATCTCCCAATAAGTCAATCAAACGGCGATTGCCCTCGCGGTGCGGCACGGCTGCGCCAATATGTAAATAATTTTAAAACAGTGGAGTAGCGCTCACTAAGAACTCTCTTCACCCTGCTTGAAGTGGTAATGCATTTATATAGACTTTTCTTCAGCACAATCAGCCTTTTCGTTTCACTGCGTAAATCCTATTTCAGTCAAATCACACTACACATTCCCTACTTTTGCTAGGGAACGAGAAATGAGGAGCGTGAAACAATGTTTTGGAAATTCATAGTTAGTGCTTTAGTTTTGCCTAGTTGCCTCGGCTTTGAGATTGCCGCAGCATCATTACAAAAAGGAGTTCAGACGCAGCCAGAACCGGAGGAATTGAAAGCGCAAGTTGCTGAGATTGGTGATGATTCGTCAATTCAAACAGATTGGGAGGCTGATACTGAACAACTAAAACACCATAAACACCACCATCATAAGCCCCGTCGCCGATATTCCCGTCATCATAGACCGTGCCCACAAAGCTACAGACAGCATTACCGTCGCCGATATTACCGTCCGCAGTATATTCATTACCGCAGAGGGCATGGCAATTACCACAGATATTACCGTCATGGGCAAAACCACCCCGACTACATTTATGACAGCCATCTGTATCGCAACCCCTACAGATATCACCGTCACGGGCGCCAATACCATTAAAACACTGAACAGTCAACAGTGATAACTGATAACTGGTAACTGGTAACTGGTAACTGGTAACTGTTAATACAAGAACTGGCTTAAAACAAAAGCTAGGGCGGCACTACCTAAAGGAACTGTCAAATTATCAATACCGAAAAGCGAAAAAACTTCTAGGCAAGTAGCGACTAAGGCAACCGTCAAAGATATCAGCCAAGTTTGCCAAAGGTTCCCTTGTACACTGACTAAAATCAAACTCGTGATCACAAAACTCACAACTGTCATTGTCAGGGAACCTTCCCAACTTTTTTGTCTGTCAAAGATCCTGTATTTGTGTTGCCCAAATCTCTGCCCAACTAATGCTGCAAATCCATCTCCCCATGTCATAACCAAAACTCCTAGTACGGCATACTGGGGTTGTTGCAGCGTCCAGAAACAGGCAATTAAAACACCAATACTAACGGCATAAAAAAATGTCCCAAAACTTTTGCGTCCGACGCTATCAATACCAGGGAGAATCGGAAATCGGTAGGACAATAAAGTAACAGTACTCGCTACAATCGAAGCCGTAATGCCTACACTTGCGGGGATATTTAGCCACCAAGCTAGCAGAATCACATTGCCAGTGCCAATGTGGACTATCTTCCGGATAATTTCTGGATCTTTATTGGCAAAGCGATTCACCAGCGATGCGGCGAAAAGCATGAGCAACACCCAAATTGCAACGGCAGCACTTTGCAGCCACAAAGGGGAAATCGACTCTAAATCAAAAAATGAAGTTAGCAAAGATGCAACAAAATGGAAAAATATAATCTTTATTATCACTTTATTAGATTTCGGGGACAGCAATGAAATTATTATTGATTTTGCTGATTCGCTTCTACCGAATGTTTATCTCGCCGGTGTTTCTTCCCACCTGTCGCTTTCAACCAACTTGTTCAATGTATGCTATTCAAGCAATTGAGCGATTTGGAGTCTGGCGCGGTAGTTGGTTAGCAATTCGGCGGATTTTGCGATGCCATCCATTTCATCCGGGCGGTTACGATCCCGTACCAGAGGCGTTAGGGACAGCAACAAAACACTCGTCTTGCTGTGAACATCACGAATGAGACCTTATCATAAAGTACCAATCATTGAGTGTGGTGAACCATTGGTAAAGATTCCTTTGGAACTGTTCGCGGTGGAATCTCCGCATCCTTATGAAAAACTGGGTGCGCCTTATGGGGAACACTCCGCTTATTTTCTTCGCCAAAGCGTCGTTGACAATTTGATAGCAGCCCAAAATTACTTGCAACTGCTGCTTCCTAACTGGCGTATCCAAATCTTTGATGCTTATCGTCCTGTCGCTGTACAACAGTTTATGGTTAATTACGCTTTTGGCGAAGCTTTGCAGATGGCGGGACTCAGCGAGGCTGAGTTATCACCAGAAAATAGCCAAGCTATCTGGGAGGAGGTGTACAAAATTTGGGCGGAACCCAGTTTGGATGAAAAAACTCCGCCTCCCCACAGTACCGGCGCTGCTGTTGATGTGACACTGGTAGATAATACGGGGGAAATTGTGAATATGGGTTCGCCCATAGATGAACTGTCAGGGCGATCGCATCCAGACTACTTTGCTCATTCTTCCACCGCACAGCCACAACAGTATCATGCTCATCGTCAGCTATTGTGCGATGTTATGCAAAAAGCAGGATTTCAGCGCAATCCCAGAGAATGGTGGCACTTTTCCCTAGGTGATCAGATGTGGGCTTGGCTGAATAATCAAGCCAATCCCAGCAATCCAGTTGTTGCACGATATGGACGTGTTGTGTAGTGTAACGCACCTAAGCATCTTGAGGGTTGAGCTGGATTAACTCCTCAGTGGTGTAAGTTCCCACTGGACTCCAAACCAAATATGGAACGAGTAACAGCGCCGCTAGTTTAGAAATCGGCAAAACGGAGAGTGTGAGCAACACACCCAAGATCACACCAACTGATCCAAGAATTTCCCCTACTCTGAGACTCCGCCACCTTAGCATTGCCGGGATGTAGGCGATTGTAATAATTTCTAGCAGGAGGTATAAACCCATCACTACCCAGGTTATCAAGCTTCCTGGATTCTTTTCCCAGACAATATAGGCAGAAGCAGCACCGCAAATAAAAATTACAGTCCAAATGATCGGGATAAGTGGCTCAAAAATTAGCCACCGGGGACGACTTAACCGTGCAAACCATTTGACATCACGAGGCGTGATGAAAAAACTACCAACCGCGATTAAAAAAGTGACTGCCCCAATTACTATCCAAGATGGAACCATTTTTTATATACCTTTTTAAGTATTTTGTCAAGGTTTTCAAGGTAATTGTGGCAATTTAGGGCATGAGTTTAATCAACCGCAGGGATGAATATTTGAGGAGGGAGGGAGAGAGGGAGTGAGGGAGATCAGGGAGATCAGGGAGATCAGGGAGATCAGGGAGATCAGGGAGAATTTCTACTTCTCCCTTGTCCTCCTCATCCTCCTCATCCTCCTCATCTTCTCGGCTCGCTTTAGGCATCTTGAGGATTGAGTCGTTTCATTGTCCAAGTGGTGTATGTACCTATTGGACTCCAAAGCAAGTAAGGAACGAGGAGCAGTGCCGCCCAACCAGAAACAGGTAAAACTACAAGTGTTAATATAATGCCTATAACGAAACCCGTACCGCCGATAATCGTACCCGCCTTAAGACTGCGAAGCCGCAACATCACAGGGTTGAAGGCAATGGTAACAATTTCCAGAAGCAGGTATAATCCCATACGCGACCAGGTTGCGGTGGTTCCTGGGTCTTTTTCCCAAACAATATAAGCTGACCAAGCACCGCAAATAAATACAATAGTCCAGATAACTGGAATCGCTGCTTCAAAAGTTAACCATCTGGGTCTTTGTAGACGCTTGAACCACTTGACATCGCCAGGAGTAATGAAGTTAGCACCCAAAGCGACTAAGAAAGCCACTCCCCCAATCACCATCCAAGATTTAATCATGTCCCGTCATCGAAAATTATGGGTAGAAACCCCGTCCCTCCCTTCGGGAAATCAAAATTCACTCATTCAAAAGTCAAAAGTGAATAAAAGAATTATTTTTGACTTTTGACTTGATACTTTTAACTTCTCGCGTTGCAAGAGCGTGTCCCGAAGGGACGAGCGCGAGGGGGACGGCTTTATATTTGAATGCTGGTTTTTTGAATGAATATAATCCCAGGAACCAGCTTTCCCGTAATTAGTCCCCTCGCCCACCTAATCCAAGATTCTTGGCATTACCCAACGCCTGACCAATCAGGCTTAAAGATAGTCCGAACTGGGGAAGCATTCGGAAGTTTGTACCAGGACTAGGCTCAATTGGGCTATTCACCGCTTACGTTGTCCAAATTGGTTTGGTCAATCCTCGTCCATAACGGGCGAGGTTGGTGAACCTTTGCATGGCTCTTTTCACGCCATATAGTGCGATTTTGTCAGGTCACGGGCTGATTACTCATCATACCTGAGTTTGATAAACAGAGATGGGGAGGATGAGGGGGATGAGGGGGATGAGGGAGATTCCAAATTTTGAATTGATTTGTCTCTACTTAACGACCCCAGAATGTCCGGGTATATTACCTATCGGTTCTACGCGTCCCCCTAGGTATTTGGCAAGAAACTCTTCGGCTTTAGCAAAGAAGTGTAACCTGTTTTGCGGACGCGCAAAACTGTGTCCTTCATCTGTGTAGACGATGTACTCTACAGGCTTATTTGCTTTTCGCATGGCTGTAACGATTTGTTCACTTTCCGCCTGCTTCACTCGTGGGTCGTTTGCACCTTGTCCAATCAGCAACGGTACTTTGATGCGATCTACAAAAAATAACGGAGAACGAGACTTGAGGAAATCTGGCTCTTTTTCTAGATTACCGACACGATTGTAGAATTCCGCCCGCCCCGACTCCCAATAAGGAGGAATACTTTTTAACAGCGTGAGCAAGTTGCTAGGACCAACAATATCTACACCAGCAGCAAACACATCAGGAGTGAATGTCAATCCTACCAAAGTCGCATAACCGCCGTAGGAACCACCCATGATCGCAACTTTTTTCCGATCAGCGATACCCTGTTGGACAATCCAGTTAACGCCATCAATCAAGTCATTATGCATTTTACCCGCCCATTCACGATTTCCAGCGTTAAGGAACTTTTTGCCGTATCCGGTAGAACCTCGAAAGTTGACTTGCACAACTGCGTAGCCACGGTTTGCTAGCCACTGCGCTTCTGGGTCATAACCCCAAATATCCCGCGCCCAAGGTCCACCATGCACGAGTAAGACTGTGGGTAAATTTTTTGCTGGAATTCCTACAGGTGTTGTCAGGTAGCCGTGAATAGTCAACCCGTCCCGAGATTTGTAAGAAATCGGTTTCATTTGGGCGAGTTGTAGACCTTCCAATTTTGGTTGATTGCTGAAGAGGAGTTTGCTTTGCTTGGAGGTACGGTCGTAGATGTAGTAATAGGCCGGACCGTTATCGATACGGTAAGAGACTAGCCAAGTTTTATCAGCCAAGTCGCGGTCAACTACGGAAAATTCCCCTCGGCGGACTTTGGATATTGTCTGAAAATCTGAGGCAATACTTTTATCAAGTACTTGCCACTCTAATTTATCTTTATAAAAGCCAACAGCCTGAATTTGGCGTTTCGTTGGATGAATAAACATCCCTCCCTGATCATACTGCGGGTCTTGGGCAATCACGCTTTCTTTACCCGTTGCTAAGTTAAGCGCCAAAACTCGTGTCGCATTCGCATTATGACTACCCGTGATATAAAGCGTTTTGCCATCACCTGAAAACCCGACAGCACCACCTTGATCATCAGGTCCCCATTTGCGAACTATCTTCCAGGGTTGATTTGTTGTTTCCCTAACGGATAAGGTAGAACCACCATCAGGAGTCGTGGCTACAGATGCACGGATTTTTAACTGTGGATCTGCAACTGAGTCAGTCACGTTGACGGAGTTTTCTAATTCTAGCTTTGCTGTTCCCGTTTTCAGGTCGATACGGTAAGCATCGTGCTTGCGGGGGTCTTTGATATTCATCCCCACTAGCATTTCATTAGGAAAATTGGGATCTAGGGCGATCATTTGCGCTTTCACGCCCTTGTATGGTGTCAGGTCGCGCACCTGGTTGGACTTTACATTAACAGCATAAAAATGATAGTTTTCATCACCATCTGTATCTTGCAAGTATATTAATTGCTCACCGTTATAAGTCCAAAAGTAACTACGGATACCCCGGTTTTGATCAGCGGTTAGCACGCGATCGTCGTTCTTACCTACAGTGCGTATCCATACCTGTAAAACATTATTTTTATCAGGTGCAATGTATGTCAAGTATTTCCCATCGGGAGAGAGTTGCGGATTCGTTCTTTCTGGATTTCCAAATAGAATCTGTCGGGGAATGAGTGGCGGTAAAGCAGCTAAGGATTGACTGATGTTGGTGAGGAGAGTGGCTGTAACTGCTAAGGGTACAGCTGCTATAGAGAAATATTTTTTGTTCATAAACTGAATACACTGGAAAACCTGCAAAGGCGAATGCTTGCAAAGACAGTCACAAGTGTGACGTTGCATATTTGCAGGATGAATTTTGTGTTTTTGTGGGATGAACCGGACAGCCCTTCCCTTGAATTTTTTGGGTAGGTAGGATGCCTACCCCACAAGAATCATCCCTGAATTCAGCAACGCCCACAAGTATAAAAGACTCGTTCACGAGGTTCTAATACTCACTCACGAGTATAAAAGACTCGCTCACCAGCTTCTGATACTCACTCACGAGATTCTAATACTCCCTCATGAATATAAAAGACTCGCTCACGAGATTCTGATACTCACTCACGAGTATAAAAGACTCGCTCACCAGGTTCT
>NZ_CAWUDP010000032.1:0-97751 GCF_963920835.1 Scytonema sp. PCC 10023 | reverse complement strand
CAATGCCTGAGAAGCCTACACCATACCCGTTAGGGTTGGTGTAGGAGCGTCACTACCCACAAGCGATGCTTCTGCAAGAAAAAGAAAAGCGCATCGTACAAATCATCCTTTCTGGTCATTCAAAAGCAGAAATTTCTTTCTCTATTTATAGTCGTTTAGCTAACAACAGCGCTGATGCATGGATATGCCATGCCACTGGAAAAATCGATAACGAGCATCAATTGATTGGAGCTTAAGGAGAACTGGGTATGCAGTTTGGTCTAATGTTCTTTGCTAGCCAAGAAAACTCCGAAACAGGAGGTAAATATCATCTCGTTATTGAGAGTGCGAAGTTTGCAGATCAACATGGTTTTTCCAGTGTCTGGCTGCCAGAGCGTCATTTTGCGGCTATGGGGTGTCTTTTTCCCAATCCTGCCGTACTGAATGCTGCCCTAGCCATGCAAACCAAGCGGATTCGTTTGCGGGCAGGCAGCGTGGTACTGCCTCTACACCATCCCATTCGCATTGCTGAAGAGTGGGCAATGGTGGATAACCTCTCTCAAGGTAGAGTAGAAATTTCTTTCGCCTCAGGCTGGCACCCCAATGACTTTGCCTTTTTCCCTGAGAAATACCCCAACCGTTATGAAGAAATGTACCAAGGTATTGAGACGGTACAAAAGTTATGGCAAGGGGAATCCATACCAGTAAAAAGTGGTAATTCCACTCAGATTCAGGTCAGAAGCTATCCATCTCCAATCCAGCCTGTTCTACCAATCTGGGTCACTGCTGCAAGCAATCCTCAAACTTTTGCTAAGGCAGGTGAAATTGGTGCTAATCTTCTCACGCATTTATTTGACCAATCTACTGAGGAGTTAGCTGAGAAAATTGCCCTTTATCGTCAAATGCGGGCAAAGCACGGACACGATCCGGAATCTGGGAAAGTTGCAGTTATGTTGCATACTTTCGTTGGCGAGGATGTTAATCTCGTTCGAGAGCAGGTGCGGCAACCTTTTTGTGACTATCTTAAATTGAATCAGAACTTGTTGAAGGGGCTTGCCCAGAGCAGAAGTCGGGATGTTGACCTCACAAAGTTGTCGTCTCAAGAGTTCGATAATTTCTTGAATTTTCTATTTGAAAGATTTTTCTCCACTAGGGCGTTAATTGGAACCCCTGATACTTGCCTGGGTATAGTCAGTCAACTTAAGCAGGCTGGAATCGATGAAATTGCTTGTCTGTTGGATTTTGGCCCAGATAATGAATTGATTCTCAGTAATTTACCTTTTTTGAATAAGTTACAAGAGCTTTGTCGAACAGAAGGATTTAATAATTCTTCTGCTTTTAAAAGGCAAATACCTAGCAAAGAAGCTACTTCGAGCAATTCATATCTTCAGAACCATCATTCTTCAAAATTGCATGATGGTTTTGAAAACTTGAACTTGCATTCAAGTTCGCTTCAGGAAATTCAAGCTCGTTGTACAGAAGAGATTAATGTTCAAGCATTATATAAACAAATTGCTGAGATAGGATTGCAATATGGTTTGGGTTTTCAGGCTATAAAACATCTTTACCAGAGAGAGGGAAAAGAAGCATTAGGGCAAATTCAACTTCCTGAGTTACCAGAATCGGAATTTGCAGCTTACAATATTCATCCTGTTTTCTGGGATAATTGTTGTCTGGTGTTTGGTTCGCTACTCAATAAAAATAGCCTCACTCTTTCTCCCGAATTTCTACTATTACACATAGGTTATCGACGACTTGAATTTTATAGAAAAGCCGGTCATTTAATTTGGAGCCATGCGAGCGCAAAAAATGAATCTGGAGCCAAAGATGTATTTGAAGGAGATGTGCGTATTCTCAATCCATCAGGGGAGTTGGTTGCACAAATCTGGGGACTGCGTTATCAGCTGGTTCACAAAGGTTATTTACTAGAAACCACAGGTTCAAAGGAAATATCCCTGGTAACTCAAGAGGAAAAAAATAATTTTCCTAGAAGCAATGCCCTTCTAGCTGTTCCACCCGAAGAGCGGGAGCAATTCTTGTCAGAATATTTCCGCGAACAGGTATCTAAGACGTTTAAATTGTCTGTATCCCAATTAGACATCCATCAGTCACTGCTTAATGTAGGATTGGATTCTTTAATAGCTATAGAACTACGAAACAAGATAGAAACAGAACTAGGGATAGTTATCCCCATAGTTACCTTTCTTCAAGGATTGAGCATCGCTCAGTTAGTCACTCAAGTTCTCTCTTCCCTAACGCTAGAAACAGGAAAATCTGAACTGGGAAGAGAAAACAGATACCACAGCCATGATGAGGAGGAAATCACAATATGAGCAACAACCACATCAATCAAGCGTTCCTCTCACCTGGATTTGACGGTGATATGCATCTAAAAACCAATGATGAACTCCTCGCAGAACTTCAAAGGCTAAGTGTGAAGTTGTCGGTTGATGGGAATCAGCTACAGATTCGTGCCCCTAAAGGAACACTGACCCCACAACTGCGCGAATTACTATCTGAGCGCAAGACAGAACTTATGAAGTTGCTACAGCAGAAAAACATCGTGGCGAATGCTACTACTCTTCCCCTTGCGTCTATCCCACGAGACAAAAATCTGCCTTTATCTTTTGCTCAGGAACGACTGTGGTTTCTGTACCAATTAGAAGGTAAAAGTGTTACTTACAACGTTCCCATCGCGCTCCACCTCAAAGGGGATCTTAATATAACAGCTCTCTCGCAAGCGATCGCAGAAATCTTGCGTCGTCATGAAGCCTTGCGAACAACGTTCAAAATGGTGAATGGGTTACCAGTCCAAGTGATAGCTCCTTCAACTTTAGATTTGAAATTGCCAATTTTGGATTTGGGTTCAAATTGGGATTCGGTGCAACAGTTTGCAACTAATGAAGCACAGCAACCTTTTGATTTAGAAGAAGGTCCCTTGGTGCGCTTAAACCTGCTGCGCTTGGATCAAAATTCTTATGTGCTGTTGCTTGTAGTACATCATATTGTTATAGATGGCTGGTCTGCGGGAATATTCATAAACGAATTAACAATCCTGTATAAAGCTTTTTCTACGGGAGCGCCTTCTCCTTTGCCCGAACTGCCTATCCAGTATGCTGACTTCGCCTACTGGCAGCGCCAGTGGCTGAGCGAGAAGTTGCTTTTGTCTCAAATTAATTACTGGAAGCAACAGTTGGCAGCACCCTTGCCAGTGTTAGAACTTCCCACCAACCGAACTCGACCAGCAATCCAAACCTTCCAAGGAGCAATGCAATCTTTTGTACTGCCCAAGCTCCTCAGTGAATCCTTAAAATCACTGAGTCAGCAAGAAGGGGTGACACTATTCATAACACTGCTGGCAGCCTTTGGGACACTGCTGTATCGCTACACGGGGCAGGAAGACATCATTGTCGGCTCTCCCATCGCTGGTCGGAACGTCAGTGATATTGAAGGATTGATAGGTTTTTTTGTCAACACCCTGGCTCTGCGCTCAGATCTTTCAGGAAATCCCACTTTTGGGGGTCTGCTAAAACGGGTTCGGGAGGTAGCATTAGGAGCTTATACCCACCAAGATTTGCCATTTGAAAAACTGGTAGAGGAACTGCAACCGGAGCGAAACCTTAGCCACACTCCATTATTCCAAGTGATGTTCGCCCTTCAACGTAACCCAATAATGCAGGTGCAGGAGCTAGATGGTTTAACTATCAGCCTTCAGAAGATGGATGGGGGGGTAGCAAAATTTGATTTAACCTTGTCGATGGTAGAGACTGAGCAAGGACTGACAGGAATGTTCGAGTACAACACTGATTTGTTTGATGCGGACACCATTGAGCGGATGGCAGGTCATTTCCAGAAATTGCTTGAAGGAATTGTTGCTAACCCACAGCAGCAGATTTCCCAATTGCCCTTGCTTACAGAAAAAGAGCAACAGCAGTTACTGGTAGAGTGGAATGATACAACTTTTGACTATCCTACTGATAAGTGTATTCATCAGTTGTTTGAAGAACAGGTAGAGCGCACCCCCCATGCAGTGGCAGTGGTGTATGAAAACCAACAACTGACTTATGCACAGTTGAATTGTCGTGCGAACCAATTGGCACACTACTTGCGCTCATTAGGTGTTGGTCCTGAGGTGTTGGTCGGCATTTGTGTGGAACGCTCACTCTCTATGGTGGTGGGACTGCTGGGGATTCTCAAGGCGGGTGGGGCTTATGTGCCGCTTGACACAGAGTATCCCCAAGAGCGTCTTAGTTTCATGCTAGAAGATGCGGCTGTGTCGGTGCTGCTGACGCAACAGCACTTAGTTGAGAGATTACCACAGCACAAGGCGCAGCAAGTCTTTTTGGATAGTGATTGGCAGCTGATTTCTCAATCTCCTCAGGACAATTTAATCACTGATGTGCAGGCAACTAACTTGGCTTATGTGATTTATACCTCTGGTTCTACGGGAGCGCCTAAGGGAGTGCTGGTTGCCCATACCGGACTGCTAAATCTGGTGTTCTGGCACAAAAGAGCCTTTGAAATCACTTCCGTAGACAAAGCCACTCAGCTAGCAGGAACAGCATTTGATGCTGCGGTATGGGAATTGTGGCCCTACCTTACTGTGGGAGCAAGTATCTACTTAGTCAAACGTGAACTGCTTGGTAAACCACAAGAGTTGCGAGACTGGTTGATATCACAAAAGGTGACTATCAGTTTTTTACCAACACCATTGGCACAGGAGTTATTATCTCTAGAATGGACACAAAATGTAGCAATGCGTTGCATACTGACTGGTGGAGATAAGCTTCATCAGTATCCATCTTCTTTACTCCCCTTACTTGTAGTAAATAATTATGGTCCAACTGAGAATACTGTTGTCACAACTTCTGGGCTAGTAGTTGCCAATGGACCAGAGCATATCTCACCTCCCATCGGTCGCCCAATCGCCAACACGCAAGTTTACATCCTAGACTCGCACTTACAACCAGTGCCCATCGGTGTACCAGGAGAGTTGCACATCGGTGGTGCTTCTTTGGCAAGAGGTTACCTCAACCGCCCAGAATTGACAACAGAAAAATTCATCCCCAACCCCTTCAGCACTGACCCCGATTCCCGGCTTTACAAAACTGGTGACTTAGCACGCTATTTGCCCGATGGCAACATTGAATACCTTGGACGCATCGACAATCAAGTAAAGATTCGCGGCTTCCGCATCGAATTGGGCGAGATAGAAGCAGTACTTCACCAACACCCATCAGTTGACTCAGTTGTCGTCACAGCAAGAGTAGACACCCCAGGGGAGCAACGCTTAGTCGCCTACATCGTGCCACAACAGCATACAGCACCCACAATTAGCGAGTTGCGGCAATTCCTCAAAGCTAGGCTGCCAAATTACATGGTGCCTCAGGCAATAGTGATGCTAGAGTCGTTACCGTTGACTCCTAATGGTAAAGTAGACCGCCGCGCCCTACCAGCACCTGAATTACAGCGTGAACTATTAGACAAATATGTTGCCCCACGCACCCGAATCGAAGAAATGCTTGCCGCTATTTGGGCATCTGTGCTCAAAATAGAGCAAGTAGGCATACATGATAACTTCTTTGAACTTGGTGGAGATTCGATTCTCAGTATTCAAATTATTGCCAGAGCAAATCAGCAAGGAATTGTGCTCAGTCCCAAGCAGCTATTTATGCATCAGACAATAGCTGAGTTGGCAGCAGTCGCAGGCACAACTGAGGCTATCGTGGCAGAACAAGGTTTAGTGACAGGAACGGCACCACTGACACCGATTCAACACTGGTTCTTTGAGCAGAATCTACCAGAACCGCACCACTTCAATCAATCATTTCTGCTATCTGTGCCAGCCGAGTGGAAACCAGAACTATTACAGCAAGTTGTACAGTACTTGCTGTTACATCACGATGCCCTGCGCTTACGCTTTGTATTGTCTGAGTCTGATTGGCAACAGACTCACGCTCTGAATGCTGATAGTGCTGCTTTCTGCTGGTTTGATTTATCGAAACTACCACAAACAGAACAAACAACTGCAATTGAAACGACCGCAGCACAATTACAGGCGAGTTTAAATCTGTCAAAAGATTTAGTGCGAGTTGCCTTTTTCCGACTGGGTATTGACAAACCGAGCCGATTACTCATAGTTATCCACCATTTGGTAGTTGACGGCGTTTCCTGGCGAATTTTATTAGAGGATTTGCAGACAGCTTACCAACAACTCAGCCGTGGCCAAACGCTCCAATTACCTCCCAAGACAACTTCTTTCAAAGATTGGGCTTTGCGACTAGAAGAATATGCGCAATCGAAAGTTCTCAAATCAGAACTGGCTTATTGGCTGAGTCAATCTCGCTCGTCAGTTTCTTCCATACCAACGGACTATGCAGCAGGAGCTAACACTGTCGCATCTGCCAGCATAGTATCAGTGTCGCTAGATGAAGCACAAACAACAGCGCTCCTGCAAGATGTTCCGTCTGCTTACAACACTCAGATACAAGATGTGCTGTTGACTGCCTTGGTGCTCTTATTGCGAAGATGGACTAGCTCTAACTCTGTGCTACTGAACTTAGAAGGTCATGGGCGGGAAGATATAGTTGAGGATGTAGATTTATCACGCACTGTCGGTTGGTTTACGACGATTTTCCCAGTGTTTATAGAACTGGGAGTAACACACAATCCGGGAGATGCCTTAAAGTCGGTCAAAGAACAGCTGCGTGCCATTCCAAACAAGGGAATTGGCTACGGTTTATTGCGCTATCTCAGTCGGGACGCAGAAATCGCCGCCAAACTACAGGCACTTCCTCAAGCACAGATTAGCTTTAATTATCTGGGTCAATTTGATCAAGTTTTGAATACATCTTCTGGCATCCAACTAGCTACTGAGTGTACTGGATCCAGCCAAAGTTTGCATGGCAACCGCACTCATCTGCTAGATCTCAACGGCATCATTATTGGAAATCAACTGCAAATAAATTGGACGTACAGCACAAATGTCCATGAACATGCCACAATTGAGCATCTAGCACAAGAATTCCTACTGACATTGCGCGAACTGATTGCTCATTGTTTAGCTCCACAAAGCGGAGGTTATACACCTTCAGATTTCTCTTTAGTCAAGCTCAACCAGTTAGAACTCGACCAAGTGTTGGCTAGCCTCAAATTGAAACAAGAACTCGGCCAAACCAACTGGAAAAATATTGAGGATATTTATCCGCTCTCTGGCATGCAACAGGGCATGCTGTTTCATAGTTTGTATGCTCCTTCTTCGGGGGTGGATTTTACACAGTTAAGTTGCATCTTGAGGGGAAACCTGAACGTGAGTGCGTTCGAGCAAGCTTGGCAGCAAGTGGTAGCACGGCATTCGGTCTTGAGGACTGCTTTTGTTTGGGAACATTTGAGCGAACCACTTCAAGTAGTGTATCGCCAAGTGAAAATCACTGTAGAGACCCACGACTGGCGAGAGCTATCTGTTGAAAGGCAGCAACAGCAATTAGAGGTTTTCTTGCACTCACAGCGGCAACAGGGCTTCCAACTTTTTCAAGTACCATTGATGCGCCTAAATCTCATCCAATTGGATAAGGACTGTTATCAATTTGTTTGGAGTGTTCATCACATATTGCTCGATGGCTGGTCGTTACCTTTGGTTTTCAAAGACCTCTTGGACTTTTATCAAGCATTTTCTCAAGGTGAAAATTTACGTTATGAACCAACTGTAAGTTACCGAAACTACATCGCTTGGCTACAGAAACAAGACTTAGCACTAGCTGAAGAATTTTGGCGACAAAAACTCTCAGGTTTCATTGCACCAACTCCCTTGACGGTGGATAAACCATTATCAAACCGGGAGCAGTCGCACGTAAGCTACAGTGAACAACAAATCCAGTTTCCTGTGCAAGCAACAGCCGCCGTACAGTCTTTTGCACGACAGCATCAACTGAGTGTGAATAATCTGGTGCAGGCAACCTGGGCGCTATTGCTGTCTCGCTACAGTGGAGAAACAGATGTCGTTTTTGGTGCGACTGTGTCTGGTCGGGAGCCATCTCTTGTGGGCATAGAATCGATGGTGGGACTGTTTATCAACACCCTGCCAGTGCGAGTACAAGTCTCTAGAGAAACACAATTGCTGCCTTTGTTAAAGGATTTACAGGTGCAGCAAGTTGAATGTCAGCAATACTCATATACTCCACTGGTAGAAATTCAAGGTTGGAGTCAAGTCCCCAAAGGAACGTCCTTATTTGAGAGCATTGTCGTATTTGAGAACTATCCAGTCGATGCTGCTGTGCAATCACACAATGGCAGTTTGTCCATGGATAATATTCGAGGTATTGAACAAACTAATTATCCTCTAACAGTAGTAGCTCTTCCTGGTGAGCAATTGACCGTGAAGATGAGCTACGATACTAGCCGATTTGATGATGCCACCATTACTCGGATGCTGGGTCATTTCCAAACATTGCTGTGTGGAATTGTCGCCAATCCACATCAGACGATTTGCCAATTGCCTCTGCTTACAGAGCCAGAGCAACAGCAGTTACTCATTGAGTGGAATGATACAACTGTAGACTATCCTACTGACAAGTGTATTCATCAGTTGTTTGAAGAGCAGGTAGAGCGTACACCTGATGCAGTGGCAGTGGTGTATGAAAACCAACAACTAACGTATGAGCAGTTGAATTGTCGTGCGAACCAATTGGCACACTACTTGCGCTCATTAGGTGTAGGTCCTGATGTACTGGTCGGCATTTGTGTGGAACGCTCACTCTCTATGGTGGTGGGACTGCTGGGGATTCTCAAGGCGGGTGGGGCTTATGTGCCAGTAGACCCAGAGTATCCCACCGAACGGTTGAGCTTTATGTTAGAAGATGCGGCTGTTTCGGTACTACTGACCCAAAAGCACTTAGTTGAGAGATTACCACAGCACAAGGCGCAGCAAGTCTTTTTGGATAGTGACTGGCAACTTATTTCTCAGTCTCCTGACAACAATCCCATCACTGGTGTGCAAGCTAGTAATCTGGCTTATGTGATTTATACCTCCGGTTCTACGGGAGCGCCTAAGGGAGTTGAAGTTGTTCACCGTGGCGTTAATCGTCTGTTGTTTGGGGTCGATTACGCTCATTTAGATGCAACAAAAAGATTTTTGCAGATAGCCCCAATTTCTTTTGATGCTTCGACATTCGAGATTTGGGGAGCTTTGTTGCATGGTGCACAATGTGTTCTTTTCCCAGGAAAGATTCCTACATCTGTTGAGTTGAGCCATTACATCCACAAACATGGCATTACTACCTTATGGCTGACATCTGCTTTGTTCAACTCGATAATTGATGACGACTCCCAAGCGTTGTCAGGAATTGAGCAGCTACTGATTGGCGGGGAAGCACTTTCGGTTGCTCACGTTCACAAAGCTCTTGAAACTCTGCCATTCACGCAGATCATCAATGGATACGGTCCGACAGAAAGCACGACTTTTACTTGTTGTCACCCTATCGGCAGACCACTTGAGGCAATCATACAGTCAATCCCCATCGGTCGCCCAATAGCCAACACGCAAATCTACATCCTAGACAGCAATCTGCAACCAGTGCCGATTGGCGTACCAGGAGAATTGCACATCGGTGGCGCCCCTTTAGCGCGAGGCTACCTCAACCGTCGGGAGTTAACACAAGAGAAATTCATCCCCAACCCGTTTAGCACTGACCCCGATTCCCGCCTCTACAAAACCGGAGACTTAGCACGTTATTTGCCTGATGGCAACATCGAATACCTAGGACGCATCGACAATCAGGTAAAGATTCGCGGCTTCCGCATCGAATTGGGGGAGATAGAAGCAGTACTAAGCCAACACCCATCAGTTCATTCAGTTGTGGTCACAGCTAGAGTTGACACTCCTGGGGATCAACGCTTAGTCGCCTACATTGTGCCACAAGAGCATACAGCTACCACAATTAGCGAGTTGCGTCAATTCCTGAAAACAAAGCTGCCAGAATACATGGTGCCTCAGGCAATAGTGATACTGGAGTCGTTGCCGTTGACTCCCAACGGTAAAGTAGACCGCCGCGCCCTGCCGGACCCTGATACAAACAACCTCGCAATCCAAGCTAGCTTTGTCCCACCCCTTGACATCGTGGAACAGAAACTGGCAGAAATTTGGGCAGAAGTTCTGAAAGTCTACCCTGTTGGAGTAAAGGATAACTTCTTTGACCTTGGTGGCCATTCTCTTTTAGCCGTGCAACTCATGGCACGGATTGAGCAGCAATTCAAGAAAAATCTCGCCTTGGCGACACTCTTCCAAAACTCAACTATTGAACAACTAGCGACTATTCTCCGCCAGCCGATAGATGCTTTAAATTGGTCTCCAATAGTACCTATTCAGCCTAATGGTTCTAAGCGCCCTTTCTTCTGCGTGCCTGGAGCGGGTGGCAATACTATCTATTTATACAACCTGGCTCATCATTTAGGTAAAGATCAACCATTTTATGGATTGCAATCACTCGGTCTTGATGGGGAATCAAAGCCGCACACACTCATCGAGGACATGGCAGCTTATTACATTGAAGCAATACACTCCATTCAACCCTCTGGACCGTACCTTTTGGGTGGTCATTCCTTTGGCGGTATGGTAGCTTTTGAGATGGCGACTCAGTTACACGAGCGGGGATATGAGGTGGCTCTACTAGCCCTTTTGGACTCTCCTGCACCAGGTTATAGAACTAATGAATTAGATTTTGATGGCGATGATGCTGGATGGATGAAGAAGATTGCCGGCCTAGTTGAAACCTTGTACGGAAAGAGCTTAAACGTATCTGAAGAAGCTCTCAAAGTTCTTGATCCTATGGAGCAACTGAACTACTTCAAACAGCAGTTACAAATGGTCAATTTCCTGCCTCCCGATGTTGGAATTAAGCAAGCTCGCGGTTTAATTCAGGTTTTCAAAACTAACTTGCAAACTGCTTCTGTTTATATGCCACAAGCAGTCTATCCGGCTCAGATTACGTTTTTCCGGGCAAGCGAGATTGATGCTGTTAGTCATGCAAACTCTGAAACTTTAGATGAACTAGGATTGGGCTGGGACAAGTTTTCTACTCAACCTCTGGATATCCACTTTGTTCCAGGTAACCATCACACAATGTTCAATGAACCTCACGTCCAGGTTTTAGCAAAACAACTGACAATCTGCATTGAGCAGGCACAGACAAATGATTGAGGAATCAGCAGATAAAGCAACATCCAACAACTATCAGTAGGGTTGAGTCGATGGGCGGGTTTCCCAACTTGAAGCGCCTGCCGTCTCAACACCGAATCAAAGATTACGGTGTGAGCCTCCTTGCGGAAACAGGTGATGTTTCGTTTTGTTACTCTGGGGCTTGGGTGGAAGGGTTGCCGTTTCATAACACCTACCCAAAGCTACCCATAACTAGACTTTTCTATCCTAGATAACTTGTACTAGCCGAGTTGCTTTGGGTTTCGTTTACTTCCTTGCTTCATCCTGGCAACGTCGGCGTTAACCAGTCCACAGGCTCAAACGGTCTAACTGACCGCGTTCTAGTTCCTAAGAGGAACCGCTTCGCTTCAAATTGATTGCTGCGTTCAAGTCGCGGTCAATGACAAAGCCACAATGACCACATTCAAATACTCGTTCATTCAGTCCGAGTGTTTCTTTCTTGGTTCCACAGTTAGAGCAAGTCTTGCTAGATGGGAACCATCGGTCAACCACAACCAACTTTGAACCATACAACTGACATTTGTAGGTCAATTGACGACGAAACTCAAAGAAAGACATATCAGCTATTGCTTTAGCCAGTTTATGATTAGCTAACATTCCTGATACGTTCAAATTCTCAATGACTACTGTGCCGTGGTTCAAGGCTCGCGCAGTGTTGTGAGTTTGTGCAAGGTATCTTTTCGGATGCTAGCTATCTTCATATGAAGTCTAGCTATTTGCACACTCGCTTTTTTCCAATTAGCCGAGCCGATAATTTTATGGCGGTTCAACCATTGCATTTTGGATAGTTTTTCTTCATATTTTTTGTAGGATTTAGCTCCTAGAATTACTTCACCAGTTGAGATTGTAGCCAGTGCTTTGACTCCAAGGTCAACGCCTACAACGTCTGTGTTATGTGATTCTTGGATTTCTACATCGAATCTGAAACTAATAAACCATCTATCAGCTTGGCGAGATATTGTACAAGACTTAGTTAATACCTGTGGTAGTCGTTCATAAGTTTTGAGTACACCAATTACAGGTACTTGGATTTTGTTATTGCCCAGAATTTTGATTGTGCCTTCAAGCGTGAAAGAGTCACGTCTACCTTTTTTCTTGAACTTAGGAACGCCAGCAGTTTTGTTAAAGCAACGTTTCCAAGCTTCTCGCAAAGCTATTAATGCTTGTTGTGGCGTGCTTTTAGAACACTCGTAATACCATTCATTTTCAGACTTCACCAATACTACTAACCATTTGTGTAAGTCAATAGCGCTAGGAAATTTGATTTTAGAATCGGGATTTGTCTTGTTGTGGTCAAGTATCTGCTTTGTCAGCCCAAGACCCCAATTCCAAGCATGGCGAGCTACACCGCAATGTTTTGTTAATGCTATGCGCTGCTGATTATTCAGTTTCAATTCTGTTTTAAAACCTAGCAGCATTGACTCGACCTCTTCATAAATGCTATATATTAGTCTACTGATATAGATAACAAGAGTCAATGCCTTTTCAGAAAAAACATAAACTTGGTGCTTTACCGTATGGAGATGAACCTTTAGACACTAAACCGATAAGCTTTAAAGGTCGAAAAGGACAGCTAGAAAAACTTAAAGCCGTCCCCAATTGGCAAGAACAGCTTAGAGATTTTGTTGACCAACTTATATCAAACCTACCCAATCAGGAGTAGTAGTGGGTAGTTTTGTCCAGGAATTAAGTTACAGTTTCTAACCCTCAACGATAGGCGATCGCCTCTTTGCTGCACCTTTACCCCCACCTTCCCCGCTTTCAGTCTTTGGTTCACATCTTCTAAAGTTATCTTGCTCATTGCGCTAATTCTGAGCTAAATATCTCTAATAGAAAACCATATTTAGGTATATTTATTCATATTCTAACGCCAGTAAAATTCTAGAAAGAGAAGGTATAAACGGTTAAGTAGGCTAAACTAGAAAGCAAACAATTCGGTTATGACTGTCGGATCTTTCAAAAGGGTTCCTTTGCAACCTTTAGTGTTACTCTGCCTTGCGTATGCTTGGCTGGGATGGTATTTGTCTGTTAATCACATTATTTGGCTGGTGGGAGCTTTTGTAGCAGCATTAGTGTTAGCTGTGGCTTGGAGGAGTATTTCTTGGTTAGAGCGTTTGATTGAATTTGGTTCTAAGACTTTAGTTGTTGTCTTGGTTTTAAGTGCATCAATTGCTTTAATCGCCACTTGGTCGCTTTTTTCGACCTTCATTATTATGCCTTTAGCAACTACACTTTTCGCTGTAATGGAACTGCGTTTTGCTGGTTTTAGCAAAAGAGATAGGCTTTTGCTAGTTACTGTACTTGCTGGATTTGGTTTAACCGTGGGCGAAGTCATAGATATTGTTCTTTTACCCAGTGATAGGTACTGAGCTATAACAGTACAGTTCCTAGCCCTTGAGGGTACGTTTTGAGATACAAAACAAAGAAACCCAGTTTCTCAGAGAAACCGGGTTTTTTTACCCTTCAATTGTGTTTGACAAACTACTTTACTGGAGTTTTTGGTTCTTGTTCGGGTACTTGCTGACTTTCTGTTGGTTTCAGCCGTTCCCACAAAGCGGGTGGCGTTGCTTGACGGAAAGCCCCACAATAGTGCATCGTCATCACGGCTTTGAAAGCCCAGTGATCCGGTGAAACATCGCTAAAGGGTACAGGTAAGGTTTCTGCCTGGTTCTGAATGCAGGCATTGATAACTTGATTTGGTTTACCTGGGCTAGCAGTAGGGGTGTCTTGAGCTTTCACAGGAGTCAGTGACACTCCTACACCGACCTAACGGTACGGTGTAGGCTTCTGGCAGATTTTATCTTTCCAGAAATTCGTTCGTGGTACTCCAACTGTTTCCCACTACCGCAGTTTATAGTCAGGCACGTGTCCCTCCCGACTTGAATGATTGAAAAAACCATTCCCCTACGTTCCTTGAAGATTTTACATACCGGAGGCTGTAGTCAGCTATTAATAGCACAATTGAGCCGCACTTCCCGGTAAAACCCCCTATCTTCAGTTGTCTAGGTACAGATGGTTGACCAGTGTTTTAGACTTTATCAACACTTCTATATGTTAACATAACGGGTAGATATTGACTACCCATCATGAAAGATTCTCGATTGAATTTAAGAATATCAACTCGTAGATTAAACAAGTTACGGTCATATGCCGCAAGTAGAGATAAGACGATTACTCAAATTGTCGAAGACGCTTGTTGACATGTTACCCAACACAGAGACTGGCGCTCAAGGCACTGTCCCCACTCCTGAATCAATCGACGATTAATATTAGTCGGGGGACGTACCTTGAGCACCCCAAAATTCATCCCACACCGCCCTCCGGGTCGGATGTGGGGCTTCTTTTGGTTCAAGCTAAGCCAGCAGTGGATAACACGATAGTCGTTGCTAGAACAATACGGTTCATGCTATGTGCGTCAGTTTTAGGTAGTAGAAAACATTGTAACTATCGCTACTAGTACAACTAATCCAGCAACCCACAACATTAAAGCTCCCCAAGCCACAGAATCTTGTTGTAATTTCTGCCACAAATTTGTGACAAAATTATTACGTGTTGCCATTTTTACCCTCCGATTTTGACTGAGCTAGTACCAGACGCCACTCATCAAGCTTGAACTCAGTTATGTTAAATCTGTCCTTGGAAATAAGAGTTTTAATTTCTCACTTCCAACGATTAAGCAACTGAGATGAAAGTAAATTAATGGAGCGCACGCAAACGCGTGCCTCTAGGCGCACTCCCTTACTTAAAAAAGAATAATTTACAAAAAGAGATTTCTTGTCTCTAGAATGTATTTTCGCATACGTAAGTGTTTACACTTCCAAGTTTTGCCATTTTGAGAAAAATCTTAATGCTTGGTTGCCGTTGTTTCAACCAGAAATTTAGAACCTGCAAGATGATAGCAATCACACCAAAGCACAAGAAACCTACGGATTGGTTTTCATAGTTTGATATCTGGAATTATGAGTATATTGAAAATAGACAGCTATTATCTGTTCAAATAAGTGAGCAAAAAATGGTGCAACAAATAAGACCGGGTGAACCACAATATATCTGCGTAATTCCAGTTGAGAGCATAACAGGAAATCAAGAGGAAGAAATAATGACTTTTGGTGTGTCTGCTGATCAGGCAAAACATCAAGCCGAGGAATTGTTAGCAAATAATTACGGATGCAAGCGATTGCCCAAGGGGCAGTGGCAAAGCCAATCGCAAGTCGTAGAATTGATCCAGCAGGCGAGAATCGAACCAATAGGTCAGTGGTGTTCCGCCAATAGTCACCAAAAATAGTACTTAGATACGTCTATAACTTTTGTACGGTCACAATACCTTGCGCCCTGACTCCTTATTGATAATTTCTGACTCATTTCACCCATGCAAATATTCAAAACACTACTGCGGGTTCGGCACTACGAAATGGATGCCTTGGGACACGTCAACAATGCAGTTTACCAAAACTATCTAGAACAGGCAGCCATTGAACACTCTGAACACCTGGGCTTAACTTTCGATCTCTACCAAGAACTGGGTGGTGTATTTGTCATGCGACGCGTGGAAATTGACTACCTGCGTCCAGCAGTAGCAGGCGACACGCTAGAAGTCACGACTTGGTTAAGAGAAATGCGCGGTACTCGTGCCTATCGCGAGTATGAGATTCGCAAACAAAACCAAGATGATTTGTTAGTCACGGCTGAGGCTTTATGGGTATGGGTAGACGCCAAAACAATGCGCCCGCGACCAATACCCGATATGTTGATAGAGAAGTTCTTGCAATTGACATCTCCCGCCGGCTAGAAGCACGGGGGATTCTAGACTGTTGCAGCTACGGGGTCTATAAGACCAGCGCCAGTTGCCTGCTGTCGGGAAACCCTCCCGCAGCACTGGCTCCACTTCGCTGCGTCTACGATATGATTTATTTAATCGCGTAAACAAGTCATATCGTTGTGGCGTTGTCAAAACCGCCCTACCTACCTCGACTAGGCGTAAGCCTAGCTGTGTAGCTACTTTACGTGCAATATTTGCTGCACCATTGCAATCTGCGTTGATTAACAAGCCCGTGGCTGTTTTATACAAACCGCGCTCTATTCTTCTACCTGACGGCTTCCAGCCCTTGGGTTTTTCACCAAATTTGTGGAGAATATCGCCATCTAAGAATGAGGCTTTACTTGTGTACGCTTCCTCAGTGACTGTGACTACGATGCCGTACTCACTAGCTAGTTGCTTTAATCGTGCAATCAATCGTGCTGTTGGAATGGGAACAAAGTTTTGGTTATTCACCTTACTCATATCAGACCCAACCTTGTGTCCGTCGTTCCAACCGATGATGATGTTGCCAATCTTGTCGTTTAAGCAACGATTGACGATAAATCGCGCTGCCTTGTTGATGGCGTCGCGCATCTGATTATTGCGCTTGCGTTGTACTCGGTCAAGATTGCTGTCCCAGTAGAAATCAGATTTACCCTGCTTGTACTTCGCCACAAGACGGCAATAGCCCTGATTCATCGCTTTTAGTTTGCGACCATCAATGATAAAGCTTCTACCGCGTGTTGAGACACCTGTGAGCCAGCTCGTTCCACCGTGGTCAAAGCTCCAAGCATGACTGTAATCAAGGTTGGGATTAACTTTGATTGGCTCCTTGCCATCATCGATGACCCAATCGATAACAAATTCACCAAGAGTCGGACGTATTGTCACCTCTTTTACCCAATCAGAGTCAATGAAATCAGGCAGTTTTAACTTAACCTCAGTAATAAGTTCTGGTTTAGTTTCTTTGCTGATTGAGGGCTTGAAGTATCCATCCTTAAAACTGAGCGCTTGACGTGGAAATGTTACTGCTGCTAGCCCTCCTTTCTTGCGGTATTTGGGCAAAGATGGTCGGTCAACCTCTCCCTTGTAGTAAGCCTTGACCAATCCGTTGTAACTGGTAATTGACTCGCCAACTGACTTTAAGGTTTGTTGTGCAGCTTGCGCTGCCAGTCCTTTATAGTGTGGATTGCCCTTGAGAACTTTGTCTAATTCTGGATAAGAACTGTTGCATTGGTAAGTTTTCCATCCACTGCGTAACTCGTCACCGTGCCAGTAGGTAGTATATGCATTGTCCATTTCTTGAAGACGCGCATAATGAGTCTGACGAGTGTGATAAATGGCGTAATTAATCAAGCTATTAGCACGTTGACATTGGTCTAACCAAAAAACTTTTTCTTCTTCTGTAAATCTTGCCCTAATTGGAATTGTTTTGTACAGTTGACTCACCTCCTGTATCTCTGTTAGTTTGCACTTAGAATACTAAATGGTACTAACAATGTCAACAGGTAAAGGCAGGAAGAGAGTAAAAAATCAACCAGCATTACATGAAGAGCTAAAAAAGCAGCATGGGATATTTCTGACCAATACAGCTTGGTACTTTGTGTGCGAACAGGCGACAAAAGAGAGAACAAGCGCTAGTGAATATATTGAAGCTCTTATTCAACAAAAAAGAAGAGAAACAACAGGTTAAAACCTGTTGAGCCGCGCTTCATCCCCTCTCGCGCATAGTAGGGGTTCTCGCGCTCCCACTATTCTTTGATAGAAAAATCACAGGTTGTTACGTAGTTAGTAGGGCTTACGCATTGACAAAAATCATAAAATACGCGTTTCATTTTTCGACTGTAAGGTGGAGAGAAGTCCTGTAGGCGGTGAGACCAGTGCTGCAGGAGGGTTTCCCTCCGCAGCGCCCCTGGCGAACCCAAAGGGGTTTCCCAACCTAGGGAACTTCGGGGCAGTGCAAAGCATTAGCATATAATCTGGACATCAGTTTACGGCACTGCCCACCCTACTTTTGGATGCAGTAGACTTTGACGCGTCGCCTGCTTCTCCTGCTATTTTCAAGTAAGGTTTAATTCAGATTTTTTTTGCCTTTGCGCTTCGTACAACATCAAAGCAGCGGTAATTGCCACGTTTAATGATTCTACCCCTGGACTTAGGGGAATTTTCACTTGCAAATCTGCCATTGCTGTCAACTCTGGCGACAAACCAGCACCTTCATTGCCCAACAATATTAAACTGGGTTTGCGCCAGTCTACCTCCCAATAAGTCAAAGTCGCATTGGGTAAGGTTGCGACAACCTGCATTCCTGCTTGCTGACTTTGCTGGACTGTCGCTTTTAAATCAGAACTCACTGCCATTGCTTGGCGAAACCACTGTCCTGCGGAAGCACGTAAGACTTTTGGGTTGTCTAAATCCACACTATCTTCACTCAGCCACAATCCAGAAGCTCCAGCAGCAGCAGCAGTCCGAATCATTGTACCCAAGTTCCCTGGATCTTGCACAGTCTCCAATGCTAGCACGATACCAGTAAATGGCACTTCGCCAACACGATAACCTCGTTTTGCCGTCGCGACTACGCCATCCGGTTGTATTGTGGTGGCGATCGCCTTTAAAATTTCCTCGCTAACAATTTCTGCCCGTTCGCAAAGACCACACGCTTTTTCCCACAGCAAAGGATGGGCGTCTTGCCATTCTGGAGTGCTACACACTGCTTCTAACGGGTAATTCACTGCACAAGCTTCCTCTAACAGGTGCGTTCCTTCCACTAAAAACAATTGCTGCTTGTGCCGTTCCTTTGCGGAGTGCAGTTTGCGGATTTGCTTGACTAGAGGATTCTGTGTACTTGTTAGCATCAAATCTCTGAATTTTGAGTGCTAAGTTTTTTTCTTACTTGGCACTTACTACTCAAATGCGGAACCCGGGACTTGAACCCGGAAGCCTTGCGGCACTAGAACCTGAATCTAGCGCGTCTGCCAATTCCGCCAGTTCCGCGAATTTCACTGTTTCTTGACCGTATTTAATTATCACCTAATTATTTAATTGTGTCAAGTAATTATTTTTTTATCACTTTAGGAAAACGACGTAGGGCAAATAGATTCAGTCAGGCAAAATTTTTTTTGCACTCCTCATTCTCCCATAACGCATGTACTATGTGTTACCAAAAGTTCTAAATAAAGTTCTATAGCGCTTCTCGTTTGGATGAAGTAATTATTTATCTGTGTCCATCTGTACGGCAGTTGCTACCCTGCGGGAAGCCGCCCTTCGGGCGTCAACAACGGGGGGAACCCCAACGCCAGTTACCTGCTCCGGGAAACCCTCCTTCAGTACTGGCTCCCTTCGGGTATGCCTACGGCACGCCTGACGGCGAACACCAGTTCCCGCTTGTTGGGAAACCCGCCTGCAGGACTGGATTCACCGCAACGCACGCAAGAGTCCATCTGTGGTTCTTATTTCTTGATGTATTGCACTCAACACTCGAAGCGCTATAAATAACGATATAGCAAGGGTTTCGCTTGTCAAGCCTAGCGGCAGAGCAATTTGTTAACTCTAGATGTCGTGCAAAAATGTAGACAATCAAAAACTATCGTGTAGAATCGAAACCAACTTTCAACGTATGAAATCAGTAAATTTTTTTGGAGGATAGGGTTATTATTCCTTCTAGCGGATTACCAGATGCTAAATCTTCTCCTACAGCAGACTCCTCAGTCTTGCAAATATGGGGCGGGCATCGTTTGCAAGGTCATGTCAAAATTAGCGGCGCAAAAAATTCAGCACTGGTGATCATGGCTGGAGCGTTGCTGTGTTCAGGCGAATGTCGTATCCGTAACGTGCCGTTATTGGCAGACGTCGCACGGATCGGTCAGATTTTATCAGCTTTAGGCGTTCCCTTAAAGCAAACTGGAGACATTTTAGACATTGATGCCAGAGAAATCAAAACATCAAAGGCTCCTTACGAACTGGTTACGCAGTTGAGAGCGAGTTTCTTTGCTATCGGTCCGATTCTGGCAAGACTGGGAGTCGCCCAGATGCCGTTACCAGGAGGCTGTGCCATTGGGGCAAGACCGGTCGATCTGCATGTCCGAGGACTGCAAGCAATGGGCGCTGAAGTGCAGATTGAGCATGGCATTTGTAATGCCTATGTTCCTCGTCGCGATCGCCGATTAAAGGGAGCTAAGATTTATTTGGATATTGCCAGCGTCGGAGCAACGGAAACGTTGATGATGGCGGCTACTCTTGCGGATGGCGAAACCATCATCGAAAATGCTGCACGTGAGCCGGAAGTCGTCGATTTGGCGAACTTCTGTATTGCAATGGGAGCAAAAATCTACGGTGCAGGAACCAGTACAATTACAATTGTCGGCGTGCCAAAGTTGCACTCTACTGACTATACCATTATTCCTGATCGCATCGAAGCAGGGACGTTTTTGGTAGCAGCAGCAATGACCCGTTCAGAGGTTACTCTCTCGCCAGTGGTTCCAGAGCATTTGATACCGGTCATTGCCAAGCTACGAGATATTGGAGTGCCGATTATTGAGGAAGCGCCTAACTGCTTACGCACCTTGGCAGCACAAACTTTGAGGGCAACTGATATTGAAACTTATCCCCATCCAGGGTTTCCTACAGATATGCAAGCGCCGTTTATGGCATTGCTGACACTGGCTGAAGGCGACAGCGTGATTAACGAATCTGTATTTGAGAATCGTTTGCGTCATGCCTCAGAGTTGAATCGCTTGGGGGCAGATATTCGCGTCAAAGGCAACACTGCCTTTGTTCGGGGAGTACCGATGTTGTCAGGCGCACCTGTATTAGGAACGGATTTGCGGGCATCAGCAGCGTTAGTTATAGCAGGACTAGCGGCAGATGGAAAAACCATCATTCAGGGATTGCATCACCTAGATCGGGGCTACGATAGACTCGATACAAAGTTGCAGCAATTGGGAGCTAGAATCGAGCGTGTGCCAGCGACAGAGGCAAATACAGAAGTTGCTAAGAGCACCATCGAGCCTCAAGCGTCAAAGTCCCTTTAGCTAAAACGGGCATAAGTACAAAAGACCACAAAAGCAGCAGGACAAGGAAGAATTACCTTCCTTGTCCCTTTTGCTATAGCTATACTATTTCTGTGGGGCTGTTCAACAGACCAGTTCTAAGCATCACAACTCCGTTATTTCCCCAAGCTCGCATTCGCCATGTTACCGCTAAACACTCAACTGATTGGTCTCAAAGCAGATTCATTTCGTCATCCACTTGATCTAGAAGCAACCAAAGCACTCAAGCAGATACCTGGCTTGGATATGATGGTACGGAATGTTTTGGGACCATTAGCAGAGCAGGTTTTCTATGTGGAAAATATCGCTTCCAGCGTTCTTGTAGGTGAAAAACAACTGCCCCATCTGCATCAGCTGTTGTTGTCAGCCTGCAAAACACTGGACATAGATCCACCCCAGCTCTATATTAGGCAGCATCCTGCTCCCAATGCCTACACCTTTGCAATGCGGGGAAAACAGCCTTTTATTGTGGTACACACTTCCCTGATTGATATGCTGGAACCAGAAGAAATTCAGGCGGTGATTGCCCATGAATTGGGACATCTCAAGTGTGACCACAGCGTTTACTTGACTCCAGTCAATATATTGATATTAGCTGCGGCGGCGGTGCCCACCGTCGGAACAATTCTAGCTCAAGCAATACAAGCGCAACTTTTGGAATGGGTACGCTGTGCAGAATTTACGTGCGATCGCGCAGCATTGTTAGCAACCCAAAACCCCAAAGTTGTGATGTCGGTTTTGATGAAACTTGCTGGAGGTTCGCCAACGATCGCACCGCAACTCAACCTCGATGCTTTTATTGCCCAAGCTCGTGCTTATGATGATATTAGCAAGACCGAACTCGGTGAAATGGTCAAAGCCGCCCGGACAGCTCAGTTGACTCACCCAGTGCCAGTCCTGCGTGCAAGAGAAATTGATCGCTGGGCAAGCAGCCAAGAATATCAAAAGTTGTTGCAAAATCACAAAATAGAGTATAATAATGAAGTTGCACCCAAGGGCGGGTGGCGAAACTGGTAGACGCACCACACTCAAAATGTGGCGACCTTGCGGTCATAGGAGTTCGATTCTCCTCCTGCCCACTTGAATAAAGAAGGAAAAAAGAAGAAGGAAGAAAGAAGAGAAAAAGTTTTCATTCTTCGTTCTTCCATTTTGATTTTTTTATAAGTGAATGTGGTATGTGGCGCGTTGTGTAGACATAAGTGAAAGAAAAATCATTACGGTTTCGGATGTCCGAACGTCGATACAATAAGCTGAAGCTATATGCCGAATGGAAAGAAAAGACGATGACACAACTAATAGAAAATTGGATTGACCGATTACCGACACCAGAGAGAGGGAATGAGTCGAGCGTCCCGCAAGCCCAATAACCTCTGGTTATTATTGCTTGGAGGGGCATCTCCTCATTCCCCGGCGTGATGCACCCCACCCGATTGGTTGCGGGAATTCCGCCGAATTAGTTAAATGTTCCTGCAGCCAGCTTGCTAATATCAATGTTTGGTAACTTTATGCGGTCAACACAAGTGTAGATACAATCTTGCTTGCCATACTTCAGCATTTTGCAATGCTGATCGTCTAATGCCTACGAAGGGACTCGCGATAGAGAGTCCACTTTGCCTGCACCATCCAAAGAAAACAAACACATCAACAATCGGTTTCCCATCATAATTTCTTCATATACGAATCCTGTTTGATTTGTGTGAAAGTGCGTGCGCGATCGCATATTCAGATTCCCGACAACTTTCAAAGAAGTCGGGAATCTTGTTATTCGGCGTTGTTTCAGGCTACCTTACCTGAAGGCAAAACCGCACTAGGAACTTTACGGTATCCACAGTTAAAACCTTTTCTGGTGAGGATGAACTTGATGAGATATATTTATGTATTTTTTTGATAGATTTATACATCTTATTCCGGATTATCGTTGAGACATGATGAATAGTTATAAAGAATGTAAAGAGTTTGTAAATTCAGAGGTCGTCACCCATGCAAAAGATTCAGATTACAGACGTTAGAAGCTGGAATATCCCCAATTATAAAGGCTAAAGGTTTGAAAAATGAACAAGACTTTTGCTTTTGAGAAATAAACCCTTGATTGTCTGGTTCCTCAATGACTTTAGAAGTACATGGTGATTCTTCATGTAGGAAAGCCTGTCCTATGAGTGTTTTTATGCATTTAGGCATACAGCTTAGGGAATGCACATCAAAGCTGCACAATATCAATATTTGTCCTTATCAAGTTTTACTTTTATAATTTGACGACAAAATAACTAGGAACTATAATAGAGATAGGAAATCTGACTGAAAAGCAAAATAAAAGCAAAAGTGTATCTGCATTTTTGCATTAACAGAAGTTTGCTTATCTAGTTATTATTTGATTTGTGAAGTTAAGCAAGGACAATTATTATGCGATTGAAAAGATGGGAATCTCCCCGGCGAGAAGGTCGAAATGATAAGGGTAGAGGTGGTTCTGCAAGGCAGCGACAACTTAAGAAACAACAGCAAAGGCTCCGGCAGAAACTTAAAGAAGATAACAAACCCGAAAAAGACAACAAAGCAGATAGTAGAAAACTAAATAAGACTAAAAAGCAAAGACAGGGGGAAGAAAATTTAATCTTCCCCCTGTTTTTTTGTTTTGTTTGAAAACAAAAACAAAGTTTGTGATGGCAGATCACAGAAATCGTGAAAGTTATATAAAGAGTGTCATTTGCTTGATAAAGCGATTATTTTACATATTCATTGAAGAAAATAAGTATCTTCAATTACAGTATTCATTTTCACTTTTTAAATATCACAATTCGTTAGTTTTATCGTCTGTAAATTTGATTAAGAGACTTATTTTTTTTGCTGATTCAATCTCTGTTAACTTTTGCAAAAATCTATATAAATTAAATAAAAAGATATTATAAAGTTATTGTAAAGTTTGACAATTAACTACTAATCTTGCTGATTTTTACAGTAAATTACTATACAGGTAAAAACAAACGAATTAATACCAGGGAATTCGGCGATTTACTGTAAAAGCTACTGCATCTCCATGTGTTAACTTTCAACCATGCTTCAAGAGTTGAAAGAGTCAGACAGGGATATAGCCTGACACTTTCAATGTTTGGAATGGTTTCGTACATGTTCTGTTCTCTGTTAGACACAAGGAGTGACGTTATGGTAGGAAGAGCTTTTCTACCTGTTCAAAGAGTGCTAGATTTTCCGATTACTGCCTTACGCTTTAACGATCAAATACAAACACTGTTGCGATGGGCTCTAGCTCGCGAGAGTAAGACTGTATGTATCGCCAATGTACATATGGTGATGGAGGCTTATTGGAATCCAGACTTTGGTACTGTGCTCAAGAATGCAGACCTAGTTACTCCTGATGGTATGCCTCTAGTGTGGATGATGAAGCTATTAGGAGCAAGATACCAAGACCGCGTAGCGGGGATGGATGTTTTACAAGCATCCTGTGCGCTGGCTGAAAAACTGAATGTCAGCGT
This sequence comes from Scytonema sp. PCC 10023, assembly GCF_963920835.1. Classification (NCBI taxonomy): domain Bacteria; kingdom Bacillati; phylum Cyanobacteriota; class Cyanophyceae; order Nostocales; family Scytonemataceae; genus Scytonema; species Scytonema sp. PCC 10023. The sequence goes on along the minus strand of NZ_CAWUDP010000032.1, from coordinate 73,229 downwards.
TTATTTCGTGGGTTCTCAAACAGAAATTCTGGCTCGCATGAAGAGCAGGTTAGAGGAGGAATGCCCTAATCTGAAAATAGCAGCGATGGAACCGTTGCCTTTCCGTCCCCTGACTTTATCTGAAGACGAAGCACTGATTGAAAGAATCAATTCCAGTGGCGCGGGTTTAGTGTTTGTCTCTTTAGGGTGTCCAAAACAAGAAAATTGGATGGCTCAGCACAAGGATAAAATACACGCAGTCATGGTTGGGCTAGGTGGTGCTTTCCCAGTTTATGCAGGAATCCATAAAAGAGCACCGCGCATAGTGCGAGATTTAGGTTTGGAATGGCTATATCGCTGGATGCAAGAACCCCGTCGCTTGTGGGGTCGTTACACTAAGACGATCCCAGCGTTTCTTTGGTTGGCTTTTAAACAACTGTTAACATCAACTTCTTTTATCAGTACGCCATTCCATATTCGCGAACGCTATTTGGGATGGAGAGATTAGTAGATCGGCGACTGTAGTGATTTACAGCGTTTTCACTTTCGGACAAAAAACTTCACTAGCAACAGATTAGACCACAAATCGTAGGGGAGCCAGTGCGTTGGTGAGCCAGCGCTATGCAGGAGGGTTTCCCGACAGCAGGCGATTGGCGTGCATGGTTTCCCGGCAGCCACGCATCTGGCGTTGGGCATTGCCCGTAAAAGCCCATGCGGTATCCATTTGATATATTGGTGAGCAATGCCCACCGTAATTCTGAAAACCGCTGTAAAGTGGCTGACTCCTTGCCATAAAAAAGTTTAATACCAATAGACATGGTGATTAGGCAAGGGTAATCAGTTGGTGTTCGATAGCCACCGAAATGTATTGCAAACAATTTGCCCAGTAGCCTTTGGCGTAAAATGCACGCGTAGCATCAGGGGATTTTCATAAGAAAATCTCCTGAGTATCACGAAAACTCCTGAAAGGGTATGACAGTACTTCCTACGAGGGAATACTAATACCAATTCTCTGTAACAATGCGCTTAATAATTACCCCCCGCCTTTGGCGTCCCCCGAAGCTCGCGGGGGGTCGAATTAAGCTCAACTTCATAGAGAGTTGGTATAAGACATCCCGGATGTGTAGGAAAATTTCTTATACTTTGTTAACAAAGGTTTTGTTGGATTTTGTAGCGAATTCTGTTACCAGAACCTATGCTGGGTAAGCAATTGCCAGTTTTCTATCCAAAATTCTCACCTGTAATAAATACTTTTCGCCCCAGCAGCAGTTGCATGAAAGCGAGGATAAAGATGCAAAATAATTCCCGAATATTTCCTGATACTAAAGATGACTAAAGTAAGTAAGTAGAGGAAGTATGTTTTTTCGGAGACTTGAGATACTTTGTCTGTAAACAATCGCGCTTTGTCTAATTGATGCAACATACAGGTTAAGTAGATGAGCACAAAAGAACTTACAATCGAGGTAGGTCGAGCTGAAAAACAGTCTTGGAAAGACCTGTGGACATACCAGGAACTGTTCTACTTTCTGGCATGGCGTGACATTTTGGTACGCTAATGGAAGAATGTTTGTCTGTTCCCTATCATATAAGGGCGGGAGGGTGAGAACCCCTACCTTTTAATCCGGGGATGAAACCCGATACGGAGGACTTTAGTCCAAAGTGTCTCTTGCCCACTGTTCCATTAATTCACTGATACTAATATTTTTGGTTTTTGCTTTTGTTTTTAGTATGTCCCAAGCAGTTGGAGTTAATAAAACAGTGCGTTTTGTTTTGACTTCATCGTGCAAGTACGGGATATTTTTTTGTCCTTTTTGACCTTTTCTTATTGACATATTTTAGGTACGCCGTGTAAGCTGAGTGTATACTAACAAAGCAACATGAGGTGAGTCAACTGTACAGGACAATTCCAGTTAGAGCAAAGTTTACTGATGAGGAAAAAGCGTTCTGGGTTGACCAGTGTGAACACGCGAATAGCCTGATAAATTCAGCAATCTACCATACCCGTCAAACCCATTACAGTAAGCTGGAACAACAAGGGGAGGTATTTACGCTTTACTGGCGTGGTGATGAATTGCGCTACGGGTGGAAAACATATAAGTGCAGTACAGCCTACCCAGAATTAGACAAAGCCCTTAAAGAGAATCCGCATTACAAATCAATGGCTGCACAGTCAGCCCAGCAAACATTAAAGACTGTAGGCGAGTCGATTACTAGTTACAACCGGTTGGTCAACGCTTATTACAAAGGTGAAGTTGACAAGCCTTCGTTGCCTAAATACCGCAAAAAGGGAGGACTTGCAGCAGTAACATTTCCACGTCAGGCACTCAACTATAGAGATGGTTGCTTCTACCCATCAATTAGCCGCGAAACCAAGCCGCATCTGTTAACCGAAATATGCTTGCATCTGCCTGATTTCATTGATTCTGATTGGGTAAAAGAAGTGACAGTACGTCCTTATCTTGGTGAGTTGTGGATCGATTGGGTTATTGACGATGGTAAGCAACCAATTGATATTAATCCCAATCTTGACTACACCCAGGCATGGTCGTTTGATCATGGTGGAACAAACTGGCTAACAGGTGTCTCAACTCGTGGAAAAAGCTTAATTTTGGATGGGCGCAAGCTGAGGAACATGAACCAAGGGTACTGTCGCCTTGTCGCCAAGTACAAACTTGGGTTATCAGACCTTTACTGGGATTCTAACCTTGAGCGAGTGCAGCGTAAACGTAATAACCGTCCGGCGTGACGCGGTAAACAAAGCAGCACGGTTCATCATCAACCAGTGCTTGAATGACAGAGTCGGGAACCTTGTCATTGGTTGGAACGAAGGACAAAAAAGTGGTTCTAATATGGGCAAGCGCAACAATCAAAACTTTGTTGTCATCCCTACAGGACGGTTAATTGAGCGACTTAAACAACTCTCGAAAGAATACGGAATAGTCTTAACAGTTACGGAAGAAGCGTACACATCAAAAGCGTCATTTCTTGACGGTGATTCTTTGCCTAAATACGGTGAAAAACCCGTGGGGTGGAAACCATCGGGTGATAGGGTGAAGCGCGGGCTGTACCGGAGTCGTGATGGTCATCTCATCAATGCAGATTGCAATGGGAGCGCCAACATCATCAGAAAAGTAGCCACACAGCTAGGTTTAAACCTAGTCGAGGTGGGTAGGGCATCTTTGACAGTGCCACAACGAATTGATTTGTTTACAAGGGTTAATAAATCATATCGTAAACGTTGCGTAGATGGGCTAAAAGCCCTCGGAGCAACAACAGCTTAGAATCCCCAGTGTTTCCAACCGGGGGAGATGTCAAGTTTTACAGTCAATCATAAACTAGGAATATGCAAACTTTTTTGGTAACTGGTGGAGCAGGTTTTATCGGTTCTAACTTCATTCTGAAGGCAAGAATTGAACGGTGGGCTAACATTATCAATCTAGATAAGTTGACATATGCCAGCAATCCTCAAAATCTAGCACAGTTGCAGGATGATTCTGGATATTGTTTTGTCCGTGGAGACATTGGTGATATTGAACTGTTAGGTAATCTTCTAGAGCAGTACCAACCAGACGCAATCATCAACTTTGCTGCTGAGAGCCATGTTGACCGCTCAATCCTAAGTCCCCAAGATTTTATTCAAACAAACGTAGTGGGAACATTCCAACTTTTGGAAGCTAGCAGAGCATACTGGGAAAAATCATCCCCACAAAAGCGAGAGCAATTCCGTTTCTTGCATGTGTCCACTGATGAAGTGTATGGTTCACTAGGTCCAAAAGATCCAGCTTTTAGGGAAGAGACACCGTATGCCCCCAATAGTCCCTACGCCGCGTCAAAAGCTGGCTCAGACCATTTTGTACGAGCTTACTTTCACACATATGGTCTGCCCACTTTAATAACCAACTGCTCCAACAACTACGGTCCACGCCAGTTTCCCGAAAAACTGATTCCTCTAATTATTCTCTATGCTTTGAATGGTAAACCTTTACCAATATATGGGGATGGACATAATGTCCGAGATTGGCTGTATGTTGTGGATCATTGCGAAGCCCTTTACACAGTTTTGCAACATAGCGGTGTTGGAGAAACTTACAACATTGGAGGCAACAACGAGCAGAGAAACTTAACAGTCGTTGAAAAAATTTGTGCAATCCTTGATGAGTTAGCTCCCAAACCCGACTTTCGCCACTCCTCTCTCATCACTTTTGTGAAAGACCGCCCTGGGCACGACCGAAGATATGCAATTGATTGTAGTAAAATTAGCTCAGATTTGGGCTGGCAACCAAAAGAGGACTTTGATAGCGGTTTGTTAAAAACCATTCAGTGGTATCTAAGCAACCCAACTTGGGTCGAGCAAGTCCAATCAGGAGCCTACGCACACTGGATTAAGCAGAACTATGGAGATAGAGAGGCAGTATTATCAAGCTAACGAAACCCCAACCATGTGAGGAGTGAATCATGAAGGGCATTATTTTAGCTGGCGGTTCTGGTACAAGATTGTACCCGCTGACTCAAGTGGTCAGCAAACAACTCATGCCTGTCTACGATAAGCCGATGATTTACTACCCCTTGTCCACTCTCATGTTGGCTGGGATTCGCGAAATTCTCATTATCTCTACACCCGCCCATCTGCCACTGTTTCAGCAACTTTTGCAAGATGGTAGCCAGTGGGGTCTCAAGTTTAGCTATGTTGAGCAACCAAGACCTGAAGGCATAGCACAGGCATTTATCTTAGGCAAAGATTTTATTGGTAACGACTCCGTATGCCTCATTTTAGGTGATAATCTCTTCTACGGGCATGGTCTCGTTGATGTGCTAACGCGTGCAACTCAGTTGCGTGAGGGCGCACTTATTTTTGGTTATCGAGTCGCTGAGCCTCAGCGATATGGAGTCGTTGAATTTGATAGAGCAGATCAGGTAGTAAGTTTAGAGGAAAAGCCCAAGATTCCTAAGTCTAACTATGCTGTGCCTGGTATTTATTTCTACGATTCTCAAGTTTGTGAAATTGCTGCCACTCTCAAACCCTCAGCCCGCAATGAACTAGAAATTACTGACTTAAGCCAGGTTTATCTGCGTCGCGGGCAACTGAAAGTCGAGATTTTAGGTCGAGGCTATGCTTGGTTGGATACGGGTACTCATGAATCGCTTCACCAAGCTGCTAGCTTTATTCAAACCTTGGAACAACGGCAAGGCTTAAAAATAGCTTGTATCGAAGAAATTGCCTACTGCCAAGGATATATTAATGCCGACCAACTCTACCAACTTGCTCAACCATTAGCTAAAAGTAGCTATGGGCGTTACCTGATGGACATCATCAATAATGATATCCGCGCTCAGCAGGAACAGAGAATGAATCAAGTTCCATCAGCAAATGGCTTTCAGCAGGAATTGCCAGGAACAGAGAGGGTGACATTGTGAAAATTTTACAAACTAAAATTCCTGATGTACTGCTCATTGAACCGCGATTTTTTGAAGATGAACGTGGCTTTTTTTACGAAAGCTACAATGAACGAGTTTTGCGAGAAAAGGCAAATATTGTAGAACACTTCGTGCAAGACAACCATTCTCGTTCAACGAAGAATGTACTACGCGGTCTGCACTATCAAATCAAGCAACCTCAAGGCAAATTGATTAAAGTTGTCATTGGTGAAGTGTTTGATGTAGCTGTGGATTTGAGAACTAGTTCTAAGTACTTTGGTCAATGGGTGGGCATTCATTTGAGCGCCAAGAACAAGCAGCAACTATGGATACCAGCAGGATTTGCACACGGTTTCTTGGTGATTTCAGAATATGCTGAGACGCTTTACAAAACGACAGACTATTATGCACCAGAGTATGAACGTAGCATTTTGTGGAGTGATCCTGATTTGGCGATCGCCTGGCCCCTTGAAGCAGAACCCATTGTCTCTGCAAAAGATAAAGCGGGTAAGCGACTCAAAGAGGCAGAGGTATTTGCGTGATGAGAATACTCCTCACAGGTAGCACGGGTCAAGTTGGTTGGGAACTGCAACGAACTTTAATGACTCTTGGTGAAGTCATTCCTGTAGGACGTGAAGTCTCATCCCTTGGTTTACGCATAGATCTATCTCAGCCTGACACTATTCGTCATGTGATTCGCCAAGTCATGCCTCACTTAATTATTAATGCAGCTGCATATACTGCTGTAGATAAGGCAGAGACAGAACCTGAATTAGCAATGGCTGTCAATGGGACTGCACCAGGTGTGATTGCAGAAGAAGCAAAGCTTGTTGGTGCAGGAGTCATACATTATTCAACTGACTACGTGTTTAACGGTAATCAAGCAACGCCATATACAGAGCAAGATGAGCCTAATCCCCAAAATGTATACGGAAAAACAAAATTAGCTGGCGAAAAGGCAATTCAAGCAGTTGGTGTGCCTTATTTCATCTTAAGAACAAGTTGGGTGTATGGCTTGAGGGGTAAAAATTTTTTGCTGACAATGTTGAGATTAGCGCGGGAGCGTGAAGAGATACGAGTTGTGGATGACCAAGTGGGAGCGCCAACATGGAGCCGGATGATTGCTGAATCTACAGCACAGATTCTATCTCAAGGCACAAAAGATTTGATTAATTTTTTGAGCAGTAACAGTGGGATATACCATCTCACAGCCAGTGGTCAGACAAGTTGGTATGGCTTTGCAAAAGTGATATTTGAATATGATTCTAAACGCAGCGAACATAAGTTAGAAAAATTGGTAGCAATACCTTCACACGAGTATCCGACACCTGCGAAAAGACCAGCTTATTCATCATTAGATACTCAGAAAATTTCTAGTACATTTGGGTTAGCTTTTCCTAGCTGGCAAAGAAATTTAGAGTTGGCAGTTGGTTAATGGATAAGAATTATAGCGCTTCTGGTTTCGTTGCAATACACTCAAAACCCCACCCCGGCTTTGGCTAACGCCAAAACCTCCCCTCCCCAAGGCATCGGGGAGGGGTAAGGGGTGGGGTCAAAGTGTACTGCATCCAAATAAGTAATTAAGGGGACTTGATATTAAAGGCTATTTGTGACAATTCCATGCGTGTCCAGACGCTTCAAACAGCGCATCTCTACATAAGTATCGCGCCTAAAAACAATCTTTTCTGAACCGTATTGCCCAATATCCACCTTTTGCCCAAACTACAGTTTTTTTAAAGATGAGATGAAGATGGAAACTAATATACAAATCTTTCCTGATGCAACGATTGTTGAAGGAAGTAACTAAAAGAATAACAACAACAGTGTTTTCTCTGAAACTTCAGATGATTATTGAGTAGATAGCGAGCCATTGGCTTTAACTTGCGTTGAAATTCATGAAAAATCCTTCCTCTAGTAACAAGAACGATAAGTACTTTCGCACCGATCATCTCGAGACCGATCTCAAGAGGCGTTCTGTTCGAGGTGGTGTAGTCACAATGGTTGCCCAAGTTTTTAAGTTTGGGTTGACCATGGGATCTAGCATGGTGTTAGGTCGATTACTGATACCGCAAGATTACGGCTTAGTGGGTATGGTGACAGCGGTTACTGGGTTCGTTAGCTTGTTCAAAGACTTGGGGTTGTCGATGGCAACTGTCCAGAAGGACGAGATTAATCACGAGCAAGTTAGTACCCTATTTTGGGTAAATATGGCACTTAGTCTCACAACTGCGCTGATAACTGTGGCGATCGCACCTGCAATTGCCTGGTTTTATCATGAACCCCGCTTGACTTGGATTACCTTTGTTTCGGCAGTTGGATTTATCTTCGGTGGGTTAGGCGTTCAACATAGTGCATTGCTCAATCGGCAAATGCAGTACAAAGTGCTGATGTTCAACGATATTCTTTCTATGTTGATTGGCGTTGTAGCTGGTATTGTTGCCGCCTGGTATGGATATGGCTACTGGGCACTGGTAATTATACCGCTCGCTTCAGGAATTGTTAGCACTGCGGGAGTTTGGATTGCCTGTGGTTGGCGTCCGGGTTTGCCTACTACGGGATTTGGATCGCGCTCCATGCTTGCTTTTGGAGGAAACCTGACTGGGTTTAGCACTATCAACTACTTTGCCCGAAATCTTGATAACGTTCTTATCGGACGATACTGGGGTGCTCAGCAATTGGGTCTATACGCTAGAGCTTATCAATTGTTACTTCTACCAATCGCTCAGATTAATGCACCAATTTCATCTGTCGCAGTTCCCACTTTAAGTAGATTGCAACACGACCCCCAACAGTTCCGCCACTACTACCTCAAAGCTTTATCAATAGTTACGTTTCTGACCATGCCCTTGATCGTTTTTATGATAGTGGCATCTGAAGAGATTATTGGAGTGATTCTTGGTTCCGAATGGGGTGGCGCTAGCATTTTGTTTCGATTGCTCAGTATCTCCGCTATAGTTCAACCTATTTGTAACACAACTGGTTGGCTGTACATCTCCAGAGGCAAAACTGATCGCATGCTGAAATGGGGTTTATTCTCTTCCTCCTGGCTCGTGGCATCATTCTTTGTCGGGTTACCGCATCAAGCATCAGGAGTTGCTTTATCCTATGCCATAGGAATGCTTTTACAGGCTGCTCCCTGTGTGTACTACGCAACACGCGGCACATCAATCACCATATTTGATGTAATGCAAGCAGTGATGCAAACATTTGTATCATCCGTGGTGGCAGGTGTGATGGTATTAGGTATCAAAATTGCCTTCGGCTCCAGTCAACCAATATGGACAGCAGTAATTATTTATTCTGTTGTGATGAGCTTAGTCTATCTCGTGTTCATGTTTTATGTATTTCGCAAGAAAGATTTTTATTTAAGTTTTCTAAGCGAGTTTAAGAAATAAATGTAAGAGTATTGTGCTTTGGGGCTTGATTTCTTATATATCAGTAACTTTTATTAGGTAGGTCAAGATTGAAAGATTATGCAAAATAAAAACTTGTGGACAGAAACAAAATTCATTAAGACCGCTCAAGGTTACAAGGCTTCTAACGACGCAAAAAATGTCATTATTAGTTCTCAAATAATTGTAAATATTCAAGGGAAAATATATGAAAAAATCATTGGACAGCATGCTAGAGGATTACTGCTTGATCTGGGATGTGGCAATGTTCCTTTGTATGGAATATACAAAGACCAAGTTGTAGATAATATTTGTGTTGATTGGGGTAATACTTTACACAAAAACCCTTATCTTGATTATGAGTTTGACTTGAATAGTACAATACCTTTTGAGAGCGAGAAGTTTGATACTATTCTTTTGACTGATGTGCTAGAACATATCGCTAAACCAGAATTATTGATGAATGAGATGACGAGGCTTTTAAAGCCTAATGGTAAAATCATCCTCACTGTACCTTTTTTCTATTGGCTACACGAGCAACCTCATGACTACTTTAGATATACAGAGTTTGCGCTGAGAATGTTTTGTAAAACAAATGATTTGGCTGTAATTGAATTAGAGCCATATGGAGGTGCTTTAGAAGTTGTTTTGGATATTATTGCCAAGCAATTGATACAGTTTTCCACACTTGCTTGTAAAATTCACTCAAATTTCAGTTCAGCTTTAATTAATTCTCCTATAGGTCAAAGAATTTTATCTAAAACATCTAACAACTTTCCTTTAGGGTATTATTTGATTGCCCAAAAATTGTCTTTATAAATATTTGAGTAATTAAAAATGTTATAGGTTTAAGGAACTAGTGTTTACTAGGAGAAAAATTACTATGTTGTAAAAAGAAAAACTTGCTATGGCAAGTGTAAACTAACTAATTAGAGAAAAAAGGAGAATAGTAACATGTATCCATTTGCAGTAATAGCACGTCAAATTGGTGCTCGCTCAGAAACCTTCATCCGACGCCATATGGAGGACATACTACCAAGTAAAACAGTAGTAGTGACGAGTTATGTTTCTGAACCTTTTGGCGGTCATTGGAGCGTTGATTGTCCTATCCTCCAAGTTCGCGAACCCTTACAGCATAATAGAGGATTGAAGGATGTAATACGTACATCTGCAACACAGTTTGCTGTTCAAAGCTTCCTCAAGAAACATAAAGTTCAAGTTATCTTAGGCGAGTTCCTACATTATTCTTGCAGTTTCTTCAAATTGTCTCAGCAGCTACGTATTCCTTTTTTTGCTCACGCTCACGGTAAGGATGTTTCAGAATTGTTACGCGATCCGTATTGGCAGAGAGAATACTTGCACTACAAACAAGCTGCCGGCGTCATTACTGTGAGTCAGGCTAGTCGGGCAAGGCTCTTAGAGCTTGGTCTAGAACCTGACAAAGTACATGTTATTCCATGTGGGGTAGATGTACCAGATGAGCCTTTCAAGAGGTCGGAGAACGAAATAATTCGCTGTCTAGCGGTAGGTCGTATGGTACCTAAGAAAGCTCCTATCCTTCTACTAGAAGCTTTCCGCCGAGCAGTTCAAGAATGCCCTAATCTGCGACTAGATTACATTGGTACGGGAGAGATGTTACCTGCGGTGCGGCAATTTATCCAAGGATTGGATCTTGTTGACAAAGTCACGCTGCATGGAGGTCTACCAAGTGAGGTTGTTCAGCAGTACATGAGAAAGGCAGATATTTTTCTACAACATAGTATCATTGACCCAGACAGTGGAGATGAAGAAGGTTTACCTGTATCAATTTTAGAGTCTATGGCGTGTGCCCTCCCCGTAGTTTCCACTAAGCATGCTGGTATTCCTGAAGCTGTTTCGGATCAAAAAACAGGCTTTTTAGTAAGCGAAGGCGATTGCTTTAATATGGCGCAGAAAATTGTGTTACTTGGACAAGATGCAGATTTGCGCTCAAAAATGGGCTTTGCTAGTTGGCAAAGAGCTAAAGAGTTATTCACATGGGAGAGAGAAAGAAATAGTCTCCTCCAAGTGATGGGACTGACTACACATTGATGCAACATACAGGTAAGTAAATAAACAGTAAAGAACTCATGATTCAGGTTGGTCGAACTGAGAGCCAGTCTTGGAAAAACCTGTGGAAATACAAATAAGTCCAACAGCCGGGTAAAGCAAGTTGATTAAGCCGACGTAACAGAATGAAGTTATTTATTCCATCATGATTTGCAAAAGCCAGAGGAAATCTACACAAGATAAAATCTTGAAGCACACTCAAGGAGTAGCTTACATATCACCCAAAATACTGCATAAAGCGGAGAATTGATGATCTCCTGAAAAAGTATCAAATTTTTTGAGGAATTTATCTTGAAAGTAGCTTTTATAACTCACTATACGAGTTTGTATGGTGCAAATCGCTCCCTTCTAAATCTTATAGATGGATTGAAATCATATGATGTAGTTCCATATGTTGTTGCTCCATCAGAGGGGAAAATTATTGATGCGTTGAGAAGCCGCAATGTGGAATTCGCTATAACTCCTATTCAGTGGTGGGTAGCTGATCCTAAATTTGAAAACCATTCTGTAAAAAAACTATATCAGACTGCTTTAGCCCGTCGTGAGGCTGCTAAGCGGCTATATAAGAACTTGAAAGTTCTCCCGTCCTTAGCAAATCAATTGAGAACTTGGGATGTTGATGCTGTTTATACAAATGCCTCTGTGACCCCTGCCGGTGCGTTAGTTGCTAGAAGGCTCAATCTTCCACATATTTGGCATCTCCGGGAGTTTATTGACCTAGATTATAACTTTCATCATGATTGGGGAAAGCGAGTTTTTAACTATTTTGTCAGTCAAGCTGATGCACAAATCGCTATTTCCAAGGCTATTCGGTCCTATTTTCAGAAGGGAATTTCACCTGATAATATTCATCTTGTCTACAATGGTATTGCTTCAATTGCAGAATTTGAACGCTTATATGAACTTGCAAATTCTTCAATAAATAACAATAGACCATATACCTTCGCGTTAGTTGGTTTAATTCATCCTACCAAAGGACAAGAGATAGCAATCAGAGCCTTAGCTTTATTAGTCAAAAATTTTCCAAAAATACGTCTTTTGATTGTAGGAGATGGTGAAACTGCTCACCTCAAACAGCTAGCATACGAATTGGGTATTTTAGATAAGGTTGAATTTTGGGGTCATTTAGATGATCCATATAAAGCCTATTTAGCTTCAGATGCTGTTCTCATGTGTTCAAAAAATGAGGGTATGGGTAGAGTGACTGTAGAAGCAATGTCTGCTTGTCGCCCTGTCATTGGTTATGACAATGCCGGAACCTCAGAGATTATCCAGCACGAATATACAGGTCTGCTATATCAAGGTGAGCATCAGGCGCTTGCCGCATGTATGAGACGATTTATTGAAAACCCTGAGTGGGCAAGGCAGCTTGCAAAGAACGCATGGCATGTTGCTTGTAAGGAGTACAGTATAGAAACTTACTCTGAGAAAATTTATAAGATTCTGTTATCAGTTGTAAAAACACAAAATGCGATCGCATGAGTCAAAAATGTTGGCTATCACTCTTTGAGAGTATAGCCTAGAACTTCAGGCACAGCGATATATCGAGTTGTATCGTCAGGTTTTAGAGAAACAGGGGCGACGAACGCTACGACATTGACTTAAACAAGCTTCAAGAAACTTTGGATTTGGCTTCCATTTCTAGTCAGTAGCTGCCGATAGCTGTGGATGGCTTGGTAGCCGTTCTGATAGTCTGAACCTCAGAGATTATCCAGCACGAATATACAGGTCTGCTATATCAAGGTGAGCATGAGGTGCTTGCTATATGTATGAGACGATTTAATAAACTACCCCACCCTGCCTGACGGCTCTTGGTGGGGTTTTGCCTTTTTTAAAGCTTAGATGAAGAAGTCTATTAAGATACAAATATTTCCTGATATCAGTACAACTAGAAGAAAATAACAACAACAGTGTTTTTTCTGAGACTTCAGATACTTTGGCTGCAAACAATCACGCAATGTCTAATTGATGCAACATACAGGTAAGTAGATGAGCACAAAAGAAATCACAATCGAGGCAGGGCGGGCTGAGAAGCAGTATTGGAAAGACCTGTGGAAATACAGGGAGTTATTCTACTTTCTTGCATGGCGCGATATTTTGGTGCGCTACAAGCAGACGGCGATTGGCATGGCATGGGCATTGATTCGCCCCTTCTTAACGATGGTAGTGTTCACCGTTGTGTTTGGAACTTTGGCGAAGCTACCCCCAGAGGGGAATGCGCCTTACCCCATTATGGTTTTTGCCGCTTTGTTGCCTTGGCAGTTTTTCTCTGGTGCTCTTACAGAATGCAGCAATAGCTTAGTTAACAACGCCAACTTGCTTTCTAAAGTCTACTTTCCGCGTCTGATTGTGCCGACGAGTGCAGTAATTGTCAGCTTCGTAGACTTCTTGATATCTGGCATGATTTTGCTAGGGTTGATGGCTTACTATAACTTTGTACCCGATTGGCGCATTTTGACTCTGCCACTGTTTATTCTGATTGCCTTTGCCGCGTCGATAGGTGTGGGATTGTGGCTAGCGGCTTTGACTGTGGAGTATCGGGATTTCCGCTATATCGTAGGGTTTCTAGTCCAGTTTGGTTTATACGTTTCTCCGGTAGGTTTTAGTAGCAAGATTATTGCTGAACGGTTTTCTGAACAGTTGCGGCTGCTGTATTCGCTCAACCCAATGGTAGGAGTCATCGACGGTTTCCGCTGGGCGATTTTGGGCGGCGAGTCGCAGATATATTTACCTGGGTTTGCACTGTCTCTGGCGCTTGTAGTTCTGCTGCTGTTGAGCGGTATTTGGTACTTCCGCAGAATGGAACGCACTTTTGCAGACGTGATTTAAGTAGGAGTTAGGTAGATGTCAGATACTGTAATCCGGGTTGAGAATTTAGCTAAGAAATACGTCCTTGGACATCAGGAAGAGGGAAGTAGTTATAAGACATTTCGTGGGGCAATGACCAATGCGGCGAAGTCCCTTGGTAATGCGCTAAATCCCCGTGCCAAGAAGGAAGCAAAAGGCAGCAAGGGGGAGTTTTGGGCACTGAAGGATGTTTCGTTTGAAATTAAGCAGGGCGAGAGAGTTGGCTTTCTTGGGCGTAATGGTGCAGGTAAGTCAACCCTACTAAAAGTTCTCAGCAGAATTACGGAACCAACAAGCGGATCTATCCGGATTAAGGGGCGAGTTGCCAGTTTGTTGGAAGTGGGAACCGGTTTTCACCCAGAATTGACAGGTAGAGAGAATATTTTTCTCAATGGTGCAATTCTGGGAATGAGCAGGGAGGAGATTAAAAGTAAGTTTGATGAAATTGTTGATTTTGCTGAGGTTGAAAAGTTTTTAGATACACCAGTTAAACGCTATTCCTCCGGGATGTATGTGCGGTTGGCTTTTGCTGTAGCTGCTCATTTAGAGCCAGAGATTTTGATTGTAGATGAAGTCTTGGCAGTGGGAGATGCACAGTTCCAAAAAAAATGCCTTGGGAAGATGCAGGAGGTATCTAAGGATCAGGGTCGAACTGTTCTATTTGTTAGTCATAATATGGATGCGATCCAACGGTTATGCTCCCAATGTGTAATGCTTGAACGTGGTCGAGTAACCGCTCAAGGTGACACGCATAGCATTGTTATGCGTTATATGTCTAATAATTCCACCATACAAGCTTCGCCGAATGAATGGATTGATGTATCACAAGTTAACCGACGGATAGTATCGCGAGAGGCTCACTTAGTAGCGGTTCAATACAGTAGCGTTAACGAAGCCGTTGCGTTTCAACCCTATTCAAATGGAGCGCTCGAATTTTTATTAGCTATTGAGTCAGACTCAGTTAGAGCTATAGGGAGCATTGCTGTGACAATATATGATAAATTTGGCACCAAGTTAGTTAATGCTGATTCTCTTTCGCTTGGTGAAATTATAACGCTTGAGAAAGGAAAAAATATAGTCAAAATAAGGATTAAAAAACTATATTTAAATTCAGGAATTTATATAGTTGGATGGTGGGTATCTGACCCTTTAATAGGCACTGTATTTGATTTTGCTGAATCAGCATTTGAAATTCAGGTCATAAATCTTCAAGCTGAAAGTCTTGGTATTAAACCGGAAGCTGATGGTTTTGTAATATGTGATGTTGAGTTTTTGCGAGTGTGACATAGTTAATTCAATTAAGGTAAATTATAGCAATAAAATCACAATAAATGAGCAAAAATTTTACTGCAGAATTGTTTCACTAATTATTATTGAATCATAGATATCGAGGTTTTGAGATGAGTAACAAGCCACTGGTCTCTGCGATTATTATCTTCTTGAACGCTGTTGAAAAGTTCTTTGAAGAAGCTATCGAAAGTGTATTTAGCCAGACCTATGATAACTGGGAACTGCTGCTGGTAGATGATGGATCAACCGACAATAGTACTCAAATTGCCTTGCGGTATGCCCAACAATACCCGGAAAAAGTGCGCTATTTGGAGCATGAAGGTCATCAGAATCGTGGCATGAGCGCTGCACGCAACTTGGGTATCCGCAACGCTAGAGGTGAATATATTGCCTTACTGGATGCAGATGATATTTGGTTGCCACAAAAACTGGAGAAGCAAGTGGCAATCTTAGAAGCACAGCCTGAAGCCAAAATGGTCTATGGTTCAACTCTTATGTGGTTCAGCTGGACTGGTAATCCTGAAGTAGTTCAACTTGATTGGCCACGAGGTTTGGGTGTCCAGCCGGATACTTTGGTGAAACCACCAACGCTGCTCACTCTCTTTTTAGAAGGCAAAGCTCAAACACCAGGTACCTGTGGTGTCCTCATCCGACGTGACGTAATCAAGGATGTGGGCGGATTTGAAGAGTCCTTCCGGGGAATGTTTGAGGATCAAGCCTTCTTTTACAAAGTCTGTCTTAAAGTACCTGTGTTTGTAGAAAGTGGTAGTTGGGACAGGTATCGGCAGCATTCAAAAGGAGCTTGTTATACTGCGGAAAGGCTGGAACAGTTCCATCCACTAAAACCGAATCCTGCTCATCTGACATTCTTGAACTGGGTAGAGAAATATTTGTCTGAACAAGGAGTCAAGAATACCGAGGTTTGGCAGGCCTTTAAAACAGCGCTGTGGCCCTATCGTCATCCAATCTTATACTGCTTGTCAAAATATGCTCAGCGTCTGAAGCGGCGTATAAAAGGGCTAATAAACTTGAGCGCACGCCAGGCAATACCTGCCGCTCTGCTTAGTAAGCTACGCGCTTAAAGGTGATGCTATGAACATACGTGGGTTCAGCAGAGTGCTGTAGGGCATTCAATGGGTCACGAAGAGTCCGCCAGGCAACTGGTTCGATGGTTGAGTTGTTGTTGTGTATTCCATACGATTGTTTTGGTAAGACGAACAAATGAGTCATAAGCCATTAGTATCTGTCATCATTATCTTCTTAAATGCTAGTGAGAAGTTCTTTGAAGAGGCTATCGAGAGCGTGTTTGCCCAGACCTATGATCACTGGGAACTGTTACTAGTAGATGATGGCTCAACTGATAGCAGCACTACAATTGCCCTGCGCTATGCAGAACAATATCCTCAGAAAGTGCGCTATCTTGACCACGAAGGCCACCAGAATCGCGGCATGAGTGCTGCGCGTAACTTAGGCATCCGCAATGCTAAAGGTGAGTACATTGCCTTCTTAGACGCTGACGACGTTTGGTTTCCCCATAAATTAGAACAGCAGGTGCCAATTCTGAATTCACAGCCTGAAGCTGCCATGCTCTATGGCCGTACTCAATTTTGGTTCAGCTGGACAGGAAATTCTCAAGACATCCAGCGCGATTGTATGACAAAGACAAGTGTCCAATTCGATACGCTAGTCAATCCGCCAACTCAGCTCATTCTCTATTTACAAGATGGAGAAATTTATCCTTGTATGTGTAGTGTCTTAATAAGACGACATGTACTTGAGGATTTAGGGGGATTTGAAGAGGAATTCCGAAATGCGAATGAGGATATGGTCTTTCACTCCAAGGTCTTTCTCAAGGCACCTGTGTTCATATCCAGCGAATGTTGGGATCGGTATCGGATGCATCCAAGTAGCTACTGGCAGGCTGCGAAAACAGCAAGACGAGATACGCCATCTATTGCACGTTTAACTTATCTAAACTGGCTAGAGAAGTATTTGTCCGAACAAGAGATCAAGGATGTAAAGGTCTGGCAAGCACTCAAACAGGAGCGATGGGTAATTCTTCATCCAAAGTTGTATCGTCTTTTAAGAGCTCTTTGGAATCCCGTGAGCCTGGGGAAAATGCTAGTGAAGCGAATAGGGCGATGGACACTACCCATCTTCTTCCGTCGCTGGCTACGGTTTCAATACCAGAACATGATATCACCACGCTAAACCAACCGTACTTAAAATTTTAAATCATGCATTTTATTGTCACCGGAGGCGCTGGTTTTATTGGCTCTCATGTAACAGAGCAGCTTTTAATAGAAGGTCACACTGTGACTGTAGTTGACAACCTAACTACTCGTAAGTTAGAAAACTTGCCTAAACATCCTCGTCTTCGATTATTGCTGAAAAACATATTAGATTGTCAGGCAGAAGATTTCACTGAGGCAATTGATGGAATTGCTCATTTAGCAGCTACTCCATCTGTGACTGAGTCCTGGTTACAACCATTAGAGGCTCATCACAACAATCTTTCTGCAATGATTGCTGTGCTTTTACTGTGCAAGGCTTTAAGCATCCCCAGACTCGTCTTTGCTAGCTCTGCTGCCGTATATGGAAATAAAACACAGTTACCCATTTCAGAAGAGCAACAGACTGTCCCTATTTCTCCTTATGGATTACAGAAATTAGTGAGCGAGCAATATGCAAATTTATTCGCTGAAAAGATAGGCTTGTCTTTCATTGCACTAAGGTTGTTCAATGTATTCGGACCTCGTCAAGTTCCCAACTCACCCTACTCTGGCGTTATTTCTATCTTTACTAGCGCTATGCAAAAAGGTCTGCCCATTACAATTTACGGAGATGGTATGCAGACAAGAGATTTTATTTACGTTAAGGATGTTGCAGTTGCTTTTACAAAAGCCTTAACGACTCCGCTTCCTGTCGGTTCTTGCCTTACCTGTAATGTTGGTACAGGTAAAGGAACTTCGCTGCTTGAGCTTGTAAATATCCTGAAAACCTGTTTTAGTCAATGGAACTCAGAAATTCACTTTACGACTGCCCGACCTGGAGACATTCAACATTCCCTGGCTGACATATCGAAAGTATTGTCGCTGTTGAATTTCCAGCCTCAATGGTCAGTTGCATCTGGCATTCACTTTTTAGTTGAATTCTTACAAAAAAAATTATATGAATGAACAACACCTCTACCGTGCTAGTATTCCACCAGTGCCAGAGGGCACACAACGACCTCTCTGGTCAGTCATGATTCCCACTTACAATTGCGCTAACTATCTGCGCGAGACACTGGCGAGTGTGTTAGCTCAAGATCCAGGACCAGAGGTCATGCAGATTGAGGTGGTTGATGATCATTCTACCAAGGACGATCCCGCAGCAGTTGTTGAGGAACTAGGACGTGGTCGTGTTAGTTTTTATCAGCAACCAGAGAATGTAGGTTATATCAGAAACTTTGAAACTTGCTTGCAGCGTTCTCGTGGCAAATTGATTCATCTACTGCATGGCGATGATTGTGTACGAGAAAGTTTTTATCGCAAGATGCAACAGTTATTTGATCAGCACTCAGAAATAGGTGCTGCCTTTTGTCGCCACATTTTCATGGATGAACACAGTCACTGGCAAGGTATTTCCCAGCTAGAAGAGCCTAAAAGTGGCATTTTGAGTAATTATTTGGAGCGAATTGTTGTTCACCATCTTATCCAAACACCATCAATAGTGGTGCGTCGCGATGTTTATGAAAAACTAGGGGGATTTGACCGTCGCTTTGTCTGCTGTTGTGAAGACTGGGAGATGTGGGTACGCATCGCTGCAAACTACCCTATAGGTTATGAAGTTGAGCCACTGGCAGCATATCGCGTGATGCGCATGGGTTCTCTAAGTAAGAATTCTGTACGTTCTGGTAAGTATGCTCAAGATATTTGTAGGGCTCATGAAATAATTCAATCTTATCTACCTACATACATTCCTCAAGCAATTGCTATCCAACTTTTGAAACAGACTCGAGAGAAGTCTGCATTAAGCTTACTTGATTTAGCTAACGAGATGCTGGATGTTAGGGATACAGCATCTGCAATGATTCAGATTCGAGAAGTCTTCAATTTTAGTCATACTTTAAGAGTCACGAAGAGAATAGGGCGCATACTTTTAAAAGCTGGAATATGCCATATTAAGAAGCTCATTCTAACCTTCACAAAAATTCACTTAAAAACTCAAAAAATTACTAAAATATGAGAGTAGAAATTATTGAGTTTCAAGTACTAGTTTATTTTATTTCTTAAAAATCGTTATCTAAATATGTCTGTACCTATTGTGCTTATTCACAGAACTGACAGTGACTATTTATTATATAGTCTCTCTCAAGCCAAAAAGGTAAATCCTCAATCCAATATTCATTTAATAGGAGATCCTAGTAATAGCCACTATGCTTTTGTAAAGCATTACAATATTCTAGATTATTTTCAAGAAGCTCAGGAATTCTCAGAATATTATCAACACCTTAATACAAATCCATATGAATATGAAATTTTTTGTTTTCAAAGATGGTTGGTCTTAAAAAATTTTATGCTTATAAATAAAATAGAAAAATGTTTTTATATGGATTCAGATGTTATGTTGTATGCTGATATGACATTAGAAGAAAAAAGATTTTCTCGATTTGATTTTACTTTATCTTATCCTCCCCAAGCTGACTCACCAAGTCCACACTGCTCTTTTATAAATAACATCAACGCACTCAATGATTTTTGTGATTTTTTAAAAGAGATATATCTCAATGATTCTCTACTTAATATAATGAAATTGCAATTTGACCGATGTGCTGGGCATGGTGGAGCCTGTGATATGACTGCATTCCGAGAATATCAGAATAGAGGTCGCAGTAAGATTGGTAATACATCAATCATTTTAAATGACTCAATATATGATCACAATATTAATGATTCACATGGGTTTGAGATGTGTAATGGCATAAAAAATATAAACTTGCGTAATGGTAAACCTTTCTGTAGATATAGTGACTGTAACAAAGAAATTAAATTCAAAATTCTCCACTTTCAGGGAGGAGCAAAGAAATTTATGAGGTATTACTGTACTGCAAGAAAGGCTATTATAGCTGATTACTTTCGTAAGCTACGAGGTAAGGTGTATAGATTGATAGTAAAACTTGAAAAAATCTTCTAAGAAAGTATTTTACTAATAGAACAAGTATCATTGTGAAATTTTATAAAATTTCTTGTAAAAAAGGGTGATTTACTCCTTCGTATAATTTTTTTTAAATGGAGAACTTATGTCATTATCAACTCCTGTAGGTTTCCTTATCTTTAACCGCCCCGACCTGACAGAACAGGTATTTGCGGCTATTGCCCAAGCTAAACCTAAAAAACTGTTCGTGATTGCAGATGGACCACGCTCTCCTGAAGAAGCTGAAAAGTGCGAGAAAGCTAGGTCAGTCATTCAGAAGGTAGATTGGGATTGCGAGCTATTGACTGACTTTTCAGATACAAACCTGGGATGTGGACGACGTGAAGCGAGTGGATTTGACTGGGTTTTCTCCCAAGTGGAAGAAGCAATCTTCTTAGAGGATGATACGCTACCAAATCCGTCTTTCTTTAATTTTTGTCAGACCATGCTTGAGCGTTATCGCGATGATGAACGAATCATGCATATTACCGGCAATAACTTTCAGAAGCAGAACCGAAACGAGTACAGTTATTACTTCTCAAAATATATGCATGCCTGGGGTTGGGCTTCTTGGCGAAGAGCTTGGCAGCATTATGACTACTATATGAAGACTTGGCCTGAGTTTAAGAGAGCAGGGTTGCTTAAGTATATCTGTGAAGATCCATACGAACAAAAGTATTGGACAGACATACTTGATCAAATGTATGCTGATCCTCAAGTTATAGATACGTGGGACTATCAATGGACTTATGCCTGCTGGTCTCAGAATGGTTCGGTAATAACACCCAATAAGAACCTTGTTTCAAATCTTGGTTTTAACCGAGAAGATGCTGCTCATACAGTAGGTGATAGTCCAATATCAAGATTGGCAACAATAGATATTACGGCAGTAACCCATCCTCCATTTGTCGTTAGACATCAAGAGGCTGACGCCTATACTTTTAACCATGTTTTTGGTGGTCAAGCTATGAGAGATGCAGATACCTTACCTGCAAAATTGCGTCAATCTATAAGTAGATATGTAGGTAAATTCAAACAAAAAATGAAACAAAGTTTGGTTTGGAGTAATTAACCTTAGAGAGTGTATTTGTTGACTAATAAGACGTGAGTTCGACGCAGCTTTGAAAGGCTAATTGTATCGTGCTGCCCTATAAGCTATATCCTTAGATTATTTGGTTACCAGACTCTTTTCATCGAACTCGCATTAATAAGTATAAACATACAATTTTGCATTCTTGTTTTTGAAAAATGAACTATCTAAACCTCGGCTGCGGTCGTCGGTTTCATCCTGAATGGACAAACGTTGATTTCACCTCAACAGGCGAAGGGGTGATTGCTCATAACCTCACTCAAGGCATTCTCTTTCCTGATGCTTCGTTTAATGTTGTCTACCACTCGCACTTGCTTGAACATTTTTCTAAAACTGCCGCAGAGTTATTTCTGAAAGAATGCTGGCGTGTCTTGCATCCGCAAGGTGTTTTGCGAGTAGCGGTTCCTGATTTAGAGCAAATTGCTCGAACTTATTTACTGGCACTTGAGCAAGCTAGCATAGGTTCTCAAGAATGGGCTGCCAACCACGAATGGATCTTACTGGAGATGTACGATCAAACGGTGAGAAATTACTCTGGAGGAGACATGGCAGCATATCTTTTTAGAGAACACATCCCCAACAAAGAATTTGTTCTCAAGCGCTGTGGTGCTGAAGCCAAAAGTTTGATAGAAGCAGGACATCAATACAGGCAAAAATCTCAGCAACCGCCAGATGGTCAACCAAAACACTTGTTAAAGCAGATTTATCGCTTTGTGCGCTGTCCAGAGTATCGTCGAGAGTCACTACTCAAGATTCTACTTGCTCAAGAGTACAATGCTTTACAAACTGGACGATTTCGTCAAGGGGGTGAGGTTCACCAGTGGATGTATGACCGTTATTCCCTGACTGTTCTTTTAGAGAAATGCGGCTTTCAAAACATCATTCAACGAACTGCAACTGAAAGCTACATTCCAGGCTGGGTTAACTTCAATCTAGACACAGAACCTGATGGCACAGTTTATAAACCCGACTCTATCTTTGTAGAAGCTATTAAGCCAGCGCCATGAATGTCCTACATATCAACCAATCTGATATTTCCGGTGGAGCTGCAATTGCAGGCTATAGACTGCATCAAGGCTTGCTGGCTCAAGGCATTGACTCACGGTTGCTAGTGGGTAGAGTTGAAACTAGCAGCGATCGCGTAGAGGTTGTGCCAAGTAAATACCGCATCGAGAAACAACTCCTGCGTGTTACTTCCCGTCTTGGCTTTAACTATCTCAACATTATCAGTAGCTTTGATATTCCTAAGCACAGTTTCTACAAAAATGCAGATATTCTTAACTTTCACAATTTGCATACTGGTTATTTCAACTACCTGGCAATTCCAGCATTAACGGAAAACAAGCCAGCAGTTTTTACGCTTCACGATATGTGGAGCTTTACGGGACATTGTGCTTATAGCTATGACTGCGATCGCTGGAAAACTGGTTGTGGCAAATGCCCATACCCAGATACCTACCCTGCCGTTACCGCAGACAATACTCGCCTAGAGTGGAAGCTGAAAAACTGGGTTTACAGCCGCTCCAACCTCACGATTGTGACTCCCAGCAATTGGCTAACCAAGCAAGCGGAGCAGAGTATGCTCAACCGCTTCCCCGTTCATCATATTCCTTATGGGATTGATACAGAAGCCTACAAGCCTCTTGAGCTTGAACAATGCCGCTCTGTGTTGGGTATTTCAACTGGCAAAAAAGTTCTCATGTTTGGGGCTGAAAGTTTAAAAGATTCCCGAAAGGGTGGCGATTTGCTGCTGAAGGCGTTGCAAAACTTACCTCCGTCCCTGAAAGCTGAAACTGTACTTTTAACTATAGGTCGTGGTGGAGAGGCAATTTCTGAAGCAGTAGGCATGGCGACCCTAAATCTTGCTTATGTTACTAGCGATCGCCTAAAATCCATCGCCTATTCTGCTGCTGACCTATTTGTTTTTCCTACTCGTGCCGATAATCTCCCATTGGTGCTGCAAGAGAGCATGGCTTGTGGCACTCCGATGGTTTCTTTCAAAATTGGTGGTGTCCCTGATCTCGTCCGTCCAGGTGTTACTGGCTACTTGGCTACACCAGAAGATGCTCAGGATTTCTCTAATGGAATTGTACAGTTGTTGGAGGATGAAAAACTACGTGATCAAATGAGGCAAAATTGTCGGGCGATCGCCCTGAAGGAATACTCCTTAGAATTACAAGCTAAACGATACATTGAGTTGTATCAGCATTTGCAAAATTAGAAGCAATAACTTGTAAATAATTTTAAAAATTACAAAGTTTATAGACGATTACTCAAAGTATATAGCACTCATTTGTAAACCCTTGTATTAACTATAAGCAGACATCATGAGCAAAGTGAAAGCATTAGTCGGTAGTATTCCTGGGCTTCGTAAGTTGTCTAGTTTCTTTAAACAGGGTTATGACGTTGATAAGTTATATGCTTCTCCGTTTCTACGCTTTTTTCCGCCTGGTCATTTCTATTCACCTATTCCTAGTCTTAGCGATGTATTAAGCAAAGAAAATCTGCTTTTTAGACAGGACTTGAAAGAATTTCCAGGCGTAGACTTAAGAGAGGAAGAGCAACTCAAAATGCTTGATCAGCTTGCTCTTTACTATGAGGAATTACCTTTTCCGGAGCAACCAAATACGTCTAGCCGATATTACTACCAAAATATATTCTTCTGCTACGCTGACGCAATCATTCTGTATGCTATGCTGCGTCATCTCAAGCCCAGAAAAGTTATTGAGGTTGGCTCTGGCTTCTCCTCTGCAGTTATGCTGGACACAAATGATGCCTTTCTGGGTAGTGCTACAAATTTCACGTTTATTGAACCTTACCCTGAACGACTTTACAGTTTATTCAACGAAAAGGATCAGCGTCAGCATAAAGTGATTGAGAAACCAGTTCAAGAGGTTGAACTTGAGTTGTTTCAAACGCTAGATGCAGGTGACATCTTATTTGTGGATTCCTCACACGTAGTTAAAATTGGCAGTGACGTTGCACATATCATCTTTGAGATACTGCCACGGCTTAAACCTGGAGTGATTGTACACTTCCACGATGTTTTTTATTCTTTCGAGTATCCAAAAGAGTGGGTTAAAGAAGGAAGAGCGTGGAATGAAGATTACTTTTTAAGAGCTTTTCTTCAATACAATTCTGTCTTTCAGATTTTATACTTTAACTCATTCATGGGTCAGTTTTATCAAAATGAACTTGAGCGTAAAATGCCTTTATGTTTACGCAATACTGGCGGTAGTCTGTGGATGAAGAAAGCTGCGTAACACCTATGCGATCGCATGAATCAAAATTGTCGGGCGATCTGCCGCTATGCTGCAGCGCTTCGCTATCGCCCTTGCAGAGTACACCCTAGAACTTCAAGCGCAGCGATACATCGAGTTCTACCGTCAGGTTTTAGAGAAACAGGGGCGAACGCTGGCTGACTCGTGTTGATGAAAAGGTGGGGCGATCGCGACGCCTCTAAACAACGTTTTACTGGACAATAGTGGACATTGGCTGAAAACTGTACGAGTAACCATCTTTGCGATGGATTGGCTGACAATGCTTGTGACGAATAGACTGCAATTTTCCTAATGGAGTAGTCACATCAAAAGCACCGCTTTCTCGGACAGAAACACGCCCTAGATGAACACCTTGATGCTTGCCCTTGGGAACGTTAGCGCGAACAATATCGCTATCTGTTACAAATCTTCTTCAGTTAACAATGACTTTCATTCGCAACCTCTAGCCATCCTTCAATCGCATCCTTGAGATTAGCCATCAATTCTTCCCAAGTATCGCCCTCAGTAATACAACCAGGTAGAGCAGGAACCTCCGCCCAGTATCCGCCTTCTTCAGCTTGGTGAACAATTGCCTTAAACTTCATGCCCAATGTTGCACAAGACATTTCAACTCTATGTTATAACGCGATCGCAAGCGTCAAAAACGCGTTTACCCTATGCCTTTGAGGAATACCCTCTTGGAGTTACACGTTGGTCGTTACACTGAGTTGTACCACCTGACTTTACAAAAGCTTTACATAAATTAAATAGCCATCTCTTCCGATTCATCCTGATTCTTCTTGAAGTTATAGAAAAGCCTAGTAGGAACACGGAAATTAATCGGTTACTTTCTCGCCAGCAAAGAACATCCCTGCAATCTGAAACAAGCCAATCATGATTAGTGTTATTACCCCAGTTTACAACGGCGAAAGATTTATCGAGTCTTGCATCAAAGTTGTGATTGACCAAAACTGCCCAGATATCGAACACATCGTTGTAGATGGTGGCTCAACAGACCAAACAGTAGAAATTATTAAACAGTATGCAGAAAAGTATCCTCATATCCGATGGATTTCTGAAAAGGATAAGGGTCAGTCGGATGCGATGAATAAAGGAATTGCGATGGCTAGGGGAGAGATATTAGCTATTTTGAATGTTGATGACTACTATGAGCCAAATGTGTTGAATCGAGTAGCAGAAATTTTTAAAACACTACCAGAGCCAAGCTTGCTCGTTGGAAATTGTAATTTATGGAATGATGATGGAGAGATTTTTGAAGTTAACAAACCAGCTAGGCTAAAATTTACAGATTTGCTATTAGGATGGAAGATAAATCCTTTTCCAGCTAATCCATCTGCATATTTCTACCATACTTCATTACATCAAATCATAGGTAACTACCCAGTCGATGACCATGATGCAATGGATTTACATTTTATATTAAAGGCTGTGCAAGTAGCAACAGTTAAGTACGTAGACGAACTTTGGGGTAACTTTCGAGTAATTAAGGGTACGAAGACTTATCATAGCAATACAAATGGTCAAACTATTCAACGTATAGAGAAAATCCTGAAAATTTATAGACGAGATCTTCCTCTATTTCAGCAATTACAGTTAGGTATAAAACGTGATTTTTTGTACATAAAAGATTGGATTTTAGTTAGAATTAAATATTTTGCAAATAAACCACAAGAATTACCTCTAACACTCAAAAATAAGTTGAAAAAATTTGCTATTATGTTAAATTTTTAGACAAAAAATACAGTTGACTAAAAAAAGTGAAACCTAGCAAGAGAAGCTCTATGAACCCTAAGGTATCTATTATAATTCCCACTTACAACACTGAAAAATACATCGCACAAGCCATTACATCTGCATTAGAGCAGACTGAGCGGAATATTGAAGTGATTGTAGTAGATGACGCTTCTACTGACAGCACGGTAGAGGTTGTTAGGGGTTTTACTGATGAGCGCCTCAAGCTTTTTGTTAACGAGCGTAACGGTGGACCAAGCTATACACGTAATCGTGCCTTGAAAGAGGCAAGGGGCGAATGGATTGCTTTGCTGGACTCGGATGACTGGTTCGCACCAGAAAGGATAGAGAGACTTTTGCATATAGCTTATGAGGAGAACGCAGACCTTATTGCTGATGATATGTATTGGATTAAAGATGGCAGCGACTCTCCCTGGAACACAACACTTTCTCTAGAAAAAATTTGCTTTAATCAGCCCATACAAATTGATTCAGTATATTTTCTTGATTTCAATTTAAGTATAACAAAACCTCTAATTAAACGTAGCTTTCTGCTCCAGCACGGTCTTGAGTTTAATGAAGCCTTGAGGTATGAAGAAGATTTGCTCCTCTTTCTAATGTGCCTATTGAATGGGGCAAACTTTGTTATCGTACCTGAACAGTTTTATTTCTATCGCAATCGCATGGATTCTCTTACAACTGAATACCAAGATTTTTTTGAGCAAGCCTATAAGACGAATTCATATCTTCTACAACAAGAATTAGTCAAGAATAATCCAAAGCTGGTGCATTCTCTATCAAGACGCTTGTTAAAGATGAAGCGAACTAGAGCTTTCTGTCGTGTTAGAAAATTTATTAAAAAAGGAGCTTTATTAGGTGCGTTGGCTGAGGCTGTGCAAAACCCTAGTTTCTTTTTAGCCTTGTGGGTGCGTCTTCCAGGGATTCTGAAATACCATTTTTCTCGTCACTTTACTATAAGAGTTTAACTAAGTAAAAATGCGACTAAAATTTTAGAGGAGAAACTCTATGAAATTTGACTGGCTAATCATAGGTGCTGGATATTCTGCCTGCGTAATAGCTGAACGAGTTGCTAATGAGCTTGGGCAGAGAGTACTGATTGTAGAAAAACGTGACCACATCGGCGGTAATGCCTACGATTACTACAACGAGCATGGCATTTTAGTTCATAAATACGGTCCTCATATTTTCCACACCAAATCCAAAAAAGTTTGGGATTATCTCTCCCAATTTACTGAGTGGAGACATTACTATCACCATGTGCTGGGAGTGGTAGAAGGCAAGAAAGTCCCTATCCCTTTTAATCTAAATTCGCTCTATGCCCTTTTTCCTCCAAAATATGCAGAGAAGCTGGAGAACTTACTTCTAGAAAACTTCGGTTTTGGCGTCAAAGTACCCATTCTGAAACTGCGTGAGAGTGCTAGTGGCGACCTAACCTTCCTAGCTGATTACATTTATGAAAATGTCTTCCTCCGCTACACAATGAAGCAGTGGGGAGTGAAACCAGAAGAACTAGATCGGGGAGTCACAGGACGTGTTCCAGTCTACATCAGTCGGGATAACCGTTATTTTCAAGACCCCTACCAAGCTATGCCCAAGCTTGGCTACACCGAGATGTTCCGCAAAATGCTGGCTCACCCCAACATTAAAGTTCTGCTGAACACAGATTACCGTGAGATTATTAACGAGGTTAAGTTTAACCGGATACTTTGCACTGGTCCGATTGATACTTTCTTCGATTATATGTATGGCGAGTTGCCATATCGTAGCTTACGCTTTCAATTCGAGACGTTAGACCAAGAATCGTATCAAGAGGTAGGTACAGTCAACTACCCCAACGACTACGACATCACCCGCATCACTGAACAGAAATACCTCTCAGGACAAACCTCACCCAAAACTACTTTGGTGATGGAATATCCTCAAGCTTATGTCCCAGGGAAAAATGACCCCTATTACCCCATCCTCAACGAAGAGAACCGCGAACGTCTTGACCTTTACCTCAAAGAAGTAGAGAAACTCAACGGTTCAGTACTGTTTGCAGGGCGACTTGCAGATTACAAGTACTATGACATGGATCAAGCAGTGGTTCGGGCGCTTGGGGTATTTGAGAAAGAAATAGCGAACTGTGCATGAGTAAAAAATAACATCAGAAGAAGGCTGCTGCCTTCTTTGTTGTCAAAGAGCCGAGATTTGTCATTAGTGAACAGCAGCAAATTACTGATACACAACGACATTAAATCTAGATGCTGTGTCTACCAAAAAATACGAATTGTGTAAAGAGCGAGCAGGAGCCAGATGAACGTAGTCAGCAGAATTCGATTTCCTCGTACACCTGAAACTTCTAGCTTGTACATGAAATGTAATGAGGGTGCTTCCCTAAATTTGCATACAGAACACGCAGAGGTTTCGTTAACTAGAAATAGTGTTTTGTCCTTAAACACTTACTTTAATTCATTCTACGAAAAATTCTACGCTAAATATACAGAGCTTTCCTCTCTATATTACTTGTTAAAACTTGAGGGGGATTTTCAAGTCTCTATTTATAGAGAACAGTATGACAGAGAAAACAGAGAACTCATTCACACACAAAGCTTTGAGAACTGTCAACTTTTGGAGCCTGTGAAAATTGCGCTACCAGATTCTTGGCGGGGTGAGAATGCTGGTAGAGTTTATCTTGAAATAAACTGTGTAAGCGAGCGTGGTTTATTCACAGGGGGATTTATTGCAACCGAACAAGCCAAAATTAGGGAAGTATCTTTAGGCATTATTACCTGCACTTTCAAAAAAGAAGCTTATGTAAAAAATTCGGTGAACGAGATTTTGAAAGATGATTTCCTGTCAGACAAGAAGTTTAAAGTTTTTGTTGTTGATAATGGCAGAACCCTAAAACAAGATGAATTCGATGACCAAAGGGTTCAATTGATTCCTAACAGAAATGTTGGTGGAAGCGGAGGTTTCACTCGAGGCTTAATCCAAGCTTTACAAGAGGATATTCATACACACTTTTTATTCATGGATGATGACATCGAGTTAGAGAGTGAATCTATCTACAGGCTTTTCCCACTGTACGAGTATGCTACCCAAGACTTTGCAATATCTGGCAGTATGTTGGATCTGTATAAAAAGCATATATTGTTTGAGGCAGGGGCAGTGTATGGTAAATCTATTGACAGGCAGGGCAATCCTCAACATAATCCGTTCGCAGTTATGTGTTTAAAGCCAAAGCTCAATCTCGAAAACCTCAGTGCTACTAACCTTTTGCTATCGGAAGATAGCCCTGATTACGGCGGTTTTTGGTTCTTTTCTTTTTCTCAAGAAACTATTCAAAAAATAGGCTTACCAATGCCTTTCTTTATAAAGATAGATGATATGGAGTTTGGCTTAAGGATTAAAGGATGTCTTAGTCATTCAATAGTTGCTTTTCCAGGAATAGCCGTTTGGCACGAACCTTTCTATGCAAAGAATCCTATTTGGGATACTTATTATAGATTTCGCAATCATCTAATAACCAATTCTATTTATAGCTTGTCAGGATACATAAATACAGTTAAGTTTCTAACACAACATCTACTCTACAATCTATTGGTGTTTGACTATAATTCTGCGGAAATGGTTATGAGGGGTTTTGAGGATTACCTGAAAGGACCACAGTTAATAAAAAGCCATGATCCAGAGGCAATTCATGCTAAGATATTAGGACTTAGTAAAAGCTACAAGACCCAACGTGTACAATCTCATCCTCTAGCTAATAATGAACCTCACGGTGATTCAAGTGCTGAAAGTATTCAACAACCTATTCTCAAAAAAATTATTGGTTTACTGACTCTCAATGGTCATTTACTTCCAGACTTTTTGGTAAGTAATGATAAAGCATATTATTGGATTGGTTCTGAATACTCTGACTATTGGTACAAGGAATTTGCAAAAAAACAGGTTGTTATTGCTAGAGAAGGAAATAGCAGTGTCCATCTGCATGAGATGAGCCGAACAACTTGTATAGTGATTTTAATTAGATGGTTGAAAATCATTACCAAGAGTGCTATTAGGTGGTCCTCTGTTAGTTCTGAGTGGAAAAATGCTTTCAACCATTTCTCTTCCACTGAATTTTGGAGAGATTATCTCAAGCTCAATGAGCAAAACTAACCTTACTTTTCACTCTTATCTGGAAGACCTCTCTCCAAACCTCTCTCCTGCAAGGAGAGAGGCTTTGATTTTTCCCCCAACCCTTGTAGGGAAGGGGGGACTCGGGGTCCCCTCTGGGGATAGGGGGGAGAGGGGGTTAGGTTTTTCGTGGATTTTTCCACATGACGTGAAAAGTCAGCAAAACTAACAACTTGCACATTGAGCTTTTTCCTTTACTTCCCTCCTACGTAGAGCGGCACTGTAGTACCATTAGTATACTGGAAAGACTGATCGCGAGTGAGTTGACGGCTTTGAGACCCCTGTGTCTCTTGAACCTGAATCTGGAAATCGTTAGTTCCATAGCTTCTTGTGGCATAAGAGAGTGCAACTTGAGAATTGTCATTGATAAACGCAATCTCATTAGGTGACACGCTCTCAGTCACGTATAACAATGCTCCAAACAACTCGCTGGCACCACCTCCTTTGGTTTCAAGCACAGTGTTGACATTACCTCCTTCGGTCTTCAGACCTAACACCCAAAGCTTCCCGCCATTATTAACAATCTTTTTATTCCTACCTTCAGTATTAAGCTGACGCGCCCATACCTGTTGGGGATGCTCAAATCGCCAAGTCTCACCAGCTATATTCTCAATAAACAGCTTCCCGGCTCCTGGCATATTCCGAAACACATACTTCTGGTCGGTGGTTCTCCATGAGCAACAGCTCATATCCTTCAAAAATAGTGTTCGGGAGGTGGCATGTTCAAAACCAATCAATGCAGGTGACGCATTTGGAGTAATGTTGTTGATACTCACATGTTCAATGGTTACGTCAGGTGCTGCTCCATCTTCAATCCGAAAGAATGGTTTCGGATTGTTTGCATCTTGAAAGGCTGTCCCACCAGCAGAGAGCGTAGCATTTGTCGCAATGATTTTGCGAACATTTCCCCTGACTCGCAGGGTATCACTCACATAGTATTTACCAGGTGGAATATAAACGGTGGATTTTCCTGAGTCAAGCGCGTTTTGAATTGCAGCCGTATCATCGCCCCACTCATCGCTTCCATCCGGATTTTTCCCTTTTGCACCAAAATCCTCAACGTTTGCCCAGTTTGAGAGATTATTATCATGAAAGCTCGGAGGCTGCTCAACCGGAAGATTGAGAGAGGCGTTTAAGATAGACGTAAACAAAGTCAAAGGAGCGCTTGAGGTAAACGAGTTTACCGTAGCCCCCTGCAAGACATTGTTATCTTGCATAATTGCCGATTGATAACCAGATGAGCGGACATTCCGGGCAAATAGACGGCTATTATTATTATTCTCAATCGCGCTCACCAAGGAATTGCCGCCATAAAGCTCTGAATCGAGAAGGGTCATAAGGCTTGTGATATTGTTGTTGCGTACTGCTGGGACAGTATTGCTGCTCCATAAATCTCGTATTGCGACAATGTTGCCGGAATTTTCTAGACCAACAGTTTTCTGATTGCAAAGCGTAATGTGCTCGAGAGTCATACCGTTGACCTCGCTCGCAATCCGAATACCAACCTCAAAGCCTTCCACTAAGACGTTCTTGATCAACGCCGGACCAATCCACTTTCGACTCATGTCCAGCCCAACAAGTCCTTCGCCGCGAAGTGTGACATTGCGAACAGCACCAGTATTGTTCCCTAAATAATCGAGTGCGATGGCACCAGGGTTATTACCAGTGTCAATCGTGAGGTCTTCAATGTAGTTTGCAAACGCCTCGTTCCCCTCTCCCTTGCCGGCATAGTCTTTGTCTCCGTCGCGCTCGCCATGGACATAGAGTCCTGATGCGGAGTGGACGACTGCTTTCGGGTTGTTGGGGTCGTTGTAACCAGTTGCATCATTCTTCAACTTAATAATCGTGGTGGCGCGGTTCTGTCCTTGGAGCCTCAACTGCGATTCCCATTTGCCGTTCGTGTTTCGCCATTCTAGGCGATCGCTCACCACATACGTTCCTTGAGGGAAGTACAGAACTCTGTTTGTACCCACGTTCTCCCGAATCGCCTGCTGAATTGCCTGAGTGTCATCTGTTGCACCGTCACCCTTAGCTCCATATTGAGTCTTAACGTTAATCACCATATTCTCGGGAAAAAGCTTCTCGTCTGAACTATTGGCGGTGACACATCTATTTTCTCCTGCGTTGAGAGCCACTTTCTCAGAAACCCCTAAGAAAGAGGGGAGGTTTGCAATCAGTGTAGATTTTGTAACGAAAGGAGAAACTAATGCCATCCCGCAAATAATGGAAAATCCAGAAAAGATATTCTTATTGCGCTTAAACTTTGTCATTACTACCTCGTTTCTTAACAGGGAACTTCTTTTGATGCTTCTTCGTGTTAACTAGATAGAGGCGGAGATTCTTGCTGCACCGTACCTTAGAATTATTCATCTCTTCCAAGCAGTGCCTCAACTAAATATCCGTTCAATCAAAGCAAATATTGAGCCTATCTTAGATAGAGCTAAAGAGTTTCATGTCCGCAAACATTTGAGGATTATTCGGAATATTTCTGTGCGCCCCACGGTAGACCAAAATATTCAAGCTGAATATTTACCCTTTCTGGGAGAGTTTCTTTGTACCTTAAGGTAGATTAAAGCATATTACTATCGATTATGTAGTATTTTTTTTTTATTTTGTCAAAAATCAAATCTTTAAAAATGGATGTGTTTTATTTTTTTGAAAATAAAAATTTGGAAAATTGCTGCTCCTTTAACAGTTTTCCCGCTTCTTTGGCAAACTGTAGTTAGCGCTCAATTGAATTTGCTTATCTTCACTCTCAAGCTTTGCAAGCCACGGTAAAACGGGTTGACCTGGCGTATAACGCTTTCTTTCAAGGATTGCGTAAACCGCCTAAATTCAAGTCAATTCGCAAGTTCTCAGGCTGGACTTATCCTGCCACGTCGGGATGGAAAGCCAATACATCAGGGAAGCATGGCAGCGTGAACCTCAACGACCTAGGCATCAAGATCAAAATGCGAGGTCAAGCCAAGCAATGGGGTAAACCAACCACGCTTACCATCGTTTACAAACCTGGCTTAAACCAGTGGTTTGCATCTTTTACCGTCGAAGTTCCCGACGTTGCAGCAAAGTTTGGATCTCAATCTGAGTTGGCATACGACTCAATTGTGGCTTTTGATCTCGGATGCGAAACGGCGATTGCAACCTACAATGGAAGCGAGGTTCAGAATATCGCTAACCCGCGTTTTACTCAAAAGACTGAGATCAAGATAAAGCACGCCTCCAAGGGATTACGACGCAAACAAGCTCCTAACAGAAACAAGAAGATTAAATCGTCGCGACGTTGGAGGAAAGCGAATAAGCGTGTTGCAAGATTGCAGCGCAAGGCTGGAACTCAACGTCGAGATTGGCAACACAAAGTTACGTCAGAGATTGCGAGTCGTTATGACATCGGCGTAACTGAACAGCTTAATACGAAAGGAATGACAAGAAAGGCTAAGAAAGGTAGTAAGCGAAACAAGCAAAAAGCAGGACTCAATAAGTCTATTCTTTCTGTGGGTTTCGGCACTCTCAACAAGATGCTCACCTATAAGATCGAAGCTAAAGGCGGATTGATGATTGTGCTACCTACAACGGAGGTAAGGCCATCAAGGGCGTTGCCCAAAATGTGGGGCAATTCATAAGGAGTGGGCAACGCTATCAAATCGTCACCATGTATGCTCAGATTGTGGATTTGAAATACCGCGTGATGCGGGTAGCGCTTCGGGTAATGTACAACGTTGTGACTAATCAACAACCGGGGTTGGGAACCAGCCTCGATAGTCTTGGATGTCTAAGCTCTACTTCAAAGACTGGTAAACGAAAGAATACCGGATCTATGAAGCAACTTGGGCAGATGAAGAGACAAAAACTCAGCAGCGCGGCGGAACCGGGCGAAACCCCGTCCGCCTACGCGGCGGGGTAGTTCATTCACTCAATTAATCACAAAGCGCGATCGCTACCATAGCAGCAGTAGGAATTGTCGTTCCTGCCCATGCCTACCAAAGATTTAGGACTTACTGCCCTCCCACATAGAGTGGCACCACACGACCATTTCCACGCCCAAGCAACTGATTGCGAGTGAACTGACGACGATTGGCTCGGCGTACCTCTTGAACGTGAATCTGGAAATCACTTGGTCCATAGCTGATTGTGGCGTAGGAGAGTGCAACCCGAGAGTTGTCATTGATAAAAGCAATCTCATTTGGTCGTATGTTCCCAGTCACATATAACAGTGCTCCAAACAACTCACTAACACTGCCTCCTTTAGCGTGGAGCACAGTGTTGACATTACCGCCTTCAGTCTTGAGACCTAACACCCAAAGCTTGCCACCGTTATTGAATATCTTCTTACGACTACCTTCAGGGTTAAGCTGACGAGCCCATACTCGTTGAGGATGCTCAAAGTGCCAACCTTCAGCTGATACATCCTCAATAAACAGCTTTCCGGCTCTTGGAGTATTACGAAACACATACTTTTGGTCATTCGGTCTAAGTGAGCAACAAGACACATCCTTCAAAAAGAGTGTCCGAGAGGTAGCTTGTTCAAAACCAATAAATCCAGCCTGTGGAGGTGCTTGCTGAATAAGGTTAGTAACATTCAGGTGTTCAATAGTCACGTCAGGTACTGCTCCATCCTCAACACGAATGAACGGTTTTGGATTGTTTGCATTCTCAAAGGCTTTCCCACCAGGAGAAAGCGTAGCATTTATCCCAATAATCCGACGAGTCTTTCCCCTAACTCGTAGGGTATCACTGATCAAGTAACGACCAGGCGGAACATAAACAGTGGATTTTCCTGAGTCAATAGCTTTCTGAATTGCAGCTGTATCATCGTCCCAATCTTCACCTCCATCAGCTTTTTTTCCTCGTGCACCAAAATCCTCGACGTTTACCCAGTTTGAGAGATTGTTATCATGAAAGCTTGGGGGTTCCTGAACCGAAAGATTGGGAGAGGTTTTAGAAGATGTAAACAAAGTAAAAGGAGTGTTCGAGGCGTACTCCTTAACCACAGTCCCCTTTAAGACCTTTTTATCTTGCACAATTGCTGACTGATAACCTGATGATCTGACATTGCGGGCAAACAGACGGCTATTATTATTCTCAATCGCACTCACCGAGGAATTGCCATTATAAAGCTTGGCGTCGAGAAGGCTAATAAGGCTTGTGTTATTGATGTTACGTACTGCTGGGACACTATTGCTGCTCGAGAGGTCTCGGATTGCAACAACGTTTCCGGAATTTTCTAGACCCACATTTTTTTGATTGCAAAGCGTAATGTGCTCAAGGGTAATACCGTTAACCTGACTCCCAATCCGAACACCATAGTCAAAGCCTTCCACTACGACGTTCTTGACCATAGCCGGACCAATCCACTTTCGCGTCATATCCAGCCCAACGAGTCCTTGACCACGTAGTCTGACATTACGAACTGCACCGGTGTTGTTTGCTAAATAGTCGAGTGCGATCGCTCCACGATTATTACCAGTGTCAATTGTGATATCTTCAATGTAATTTGCAAATGCCTCGTTTCCTTCTCCCTTGGCGGGATAGTCCTTACCTCCGCCTTGAGACTGCTCCACGTACAGTCCTGATGCGGTGTGGACGACTGCTTTCGGATTGCTGGGGTTGTTGTAACCAGGTGCATTGTCCTTCAGGCGAATAGTAGTGGTGGCGCGGTTTTGCCCTTGGAGCCATAACTGCGATTGCCATTTGTTGTTTGTGTCTCGCCATTCTAGGCGATCGCTCACCAAATAAGTCCCTTGTGGAAAGTAGAGAATTCTGTTTGTACCCACATTCTCCCGAATCGCTTTTTGGAGAGCCTGAGTATCATCTGTTACAGCATCACCCTTAGCTCCATATTGAGTCTTAACATTAACGACTATTTGCTTAGGAAAGAGCTTATCTCCTGTTGAAACCTTGGGAAGGATACATTTTTTCTTCCCTTGATTGAGAGACTTTTTCTCAGACAGCCCTAACACAGTCACAGGAAAGTTTGTGAGCAACGTATCTTTTTTAATGCTAAAAAGAGAAAGTACGACTATCCCACAAAGGATGGAAAGTCCAGAGAATACTTTCTGAGTGCGATTAAAGTTTGTCATAACTGCCTCGTTTCCAGCTTAAGAAGTTATTTTCACGCTTCCCACTTCACTATCTATCTCTTGTAAGTGGTATCTAAATTAAATATCTGTCAAATGAAATGAAATAATGAGCGGACTATTCCACATTTCAGAGAGCTACATGTCTATTTTGTAACTTAAGAAGCATGAATAATACCGTTTCACTTTAAAGTTAGAACATGGCAGGCAGCTCTCTTGCAGGGGGTTTTCTTGCAGGGGGAAAGAATTAGAGACCAATCATTTGTATCAGGCATTTCCCAAAATGGTATAAAAATACACTATTCTCAACTATGTACTATTTTTAGTTTTAGTGCTGCCATAGATTTTCAAAAAATTAATGTACTATATTCAAATGACAAGTAAGTATATCCGGAAAATTTTTTAAAATTTATAAAAACGTTACATAGTTTTTTAACTACTTTTTAAAAGTTTCTCTATTTCAAAGCAGTTGTGTATAATTGTTCTGGCACATTCGTATAAAATTAAGAACATTTGTTAGTACACCTTTTAATAAAAGAATCCGGAATACGTGCCAATTTGCAGAAAGAATATAACAGAATACTCTAGGGGAAACTACCAAGTGAGTTTTGAAAAATTGCTGTATAAGGAAATGTAGAGAAATTATACTTTCTGGTATGGCGCAATATTTTAGTGCGCTACAAGCAAACTGTGAGCAGGTTGAGAAGCTAAATGGCATGACGCTGCTTGCTGACAAGCTAGCAGATTACACAAATACTATGATATGGCTCAAGTTGTGTTGCGGACATTGGGCTTGTTTGAGAAGGAAGTTACAGGTAAAGAATAACTGCACTTCCAGATTAAATCTGTCAATAAATAAGGTGATTAACCATAGTATGCAGTGGGAGATTCGATGAGAGGAGTGTTAATCACAAGTTACAGCAATAACACCTAGTCAGAGGGATGAGAGAATGCAAGAACTTCAAACCGAAAAGCAACAACCAATCGAACTACCCAAACTACCCGAAAAACCCCTAGTCTCAATACTAATTGCTAACTACAACTATGCTAAATACATTGGCGAGACTTTAGAAAGTGTACTTTCCCAGACCTATCCCCATTTTGAAGCGATCGTTTGTGATGACGGTTCCAAAGATAACTCTTGTGAAGTCGTTGAGAGTTATGCAAACAAAGACTCCCGGATTAAGCTGGTACGTCAGGAGAATGGGGGTGTAGCTTCAGCATTAAATACAGCTTACAAACACAGTAGTGGTGAAATTATCTGTGTGTTGGATGCAGATGATTTATGGATACCCAGCAAATTACAAAAAGTTGTCGAAGCGTTTCAATCTGATCCAAAAGGAGGCTTTGTTATCGACAACTTAATAGAGATTGATGGTAATGGCAAAATTATTAAATCGACACCTACATTTAGTGAGCTAGCCTCTGGTTGGAGAGCACCTTTTGCGATGCAAAATGGTGGGTTCGCATACAACATACCGCCAGCTTCAGCACTTTCCATTCGACGCAAGGTCGCTGACTTGATCTTCCCGATGAACGAAGCGTTTACGCGCAACGCAGACAGTCTTATTAGCTACTTAGCGCCCCTCATAACTGTGATAGTACCTGTGCCAGAAGTGCTAACCAAGTTTCGCCTACATGGCTCCAACATTACAAGTTCAAAGAGTTACGTGTTAAAAGATTTCGAGAGAGACGTGAGTAATTGGGAGCGTACGCATCAAGAGCAAAAACAGCTTTTAAGCAGGGTCTATGGTAAAGACGTCGCCGAAAGACTGACTGGTTTGGAAAACAGTGTGAAGTATCTCCATTTCCGCTACGTAGCAATGCGGTTAAAACGGGTACCCAGGTCAGACACTAGGAAGGCTCACCAGCAACTAACCGCTCATACACATTTTGGTTATTCTTTGCCTGAACGATGGTTTTTACCTTGGGCTGAGTATTTACCTGATGCTCTCTTTGCCAAAATGTTTGATTTGGTCTATGGAGCCAGCCCAGTAAAGTACTTTATGAAGGAGTTATTAGAGGGTCTGATTCCTCCGCGTTATGTTCTCAAGTAATTACCAACAGAATTGTTTGGAGAACAAATGGTACTATTGTGCTCGCTACTTGCTGGCTCAGTTTCAAAATGCACCCAAGTCAGAAAGAAAGGAGATTCATCGGCTGCTTGTTACTTATCCGTAGTTTCACACTGCTTTCGGCTATAAGCCTTTGAAATGGCTATTGCAATGGGGTGAAAACTTGCCTAATACTGTCTTTTTAGCGTTGTTTCATCACCTATGTAGTGAAAGTAAGCTTAAACGCCTAGGCAGGTCAATTCAGCAGGGAACACTAGTGTTCTTTGGAATCAAAAGATGATTCAACTCAGAAAAGCATTGAAGATGGAGAATAAAAATTGTCTCTCCAGACGTTTTTGATGTGAACAAGCGTAGTTATGAAGGAGCAGCAATGATTGGTTATCCTGCATCAATCAAAGAAAAGTCAACCTCTGTGGGCATCAAGAAGGTAGTTATCACAGGAGATCCTACCTTCATGTATGGTCAGCGTCTTCAGTTTCTTTGGAAAGCAATGTCTCCTTCTGATGCCAAACTAGTCATCGTAGGCAAAGATTTGAAGATTGAAGAGGAAGGAGTGAATAACATTGGTAGTGTCTCATCTTCAGAGATGTTCAAGCTTTTTATGAACACCGACATAGTAATTTGATAAAGGATAATAGATGAGTCACAGGTCAATTGCTATATTTACCTGGGGTTTGGACGGCGGAGCATTCACAAACCTTCCAGTAGCCCTAACAAAAGGATTTTGGAACTTGGGTGTGAGAGACTTATACGTCCTATACCTCTCAAAAGGACCAGCAGAGGATATCACTTTTCCAGAAGGCGTCAAATTAGTGCCACTGGGTGTTGAGCGGTCTATGGCATCTCCCATTGCTCTATCCAAATTTTTGAGAGCCGTTAAGCCAGATGTACTCATTGCCATGCCCACAATTATTAGCATTCCTGCAATTATGGGATGGCTGTTAGCTCTTCAGCGCAAGACAAAATTTGTGATTTATCAGGGGGATACTTTAACTTCAGATATAGCAATTGACCACAAGCATGACCTACGAATGCAAATTATGCCTTGGCTAGCACGGCTTTTGTATCCCACAGCCAATGGCTTAACCACTGTCAGCCAAGGTGTGCTTGACATCCTAAAACAAGACGGTATCCCCATTCCCCGCAATCGTGTTGCAGTCATACCCAATCCTGTGGATATCGAAAACTTTGCGATACGTAGTCAAGCAAAGCCTGAGCATCCTTGGCTTGAACACAAGGATAGCCCAGTGATTATTAGCCTTGGGCGTTTAGCAAAGCGAAAAAACTATCCCCTGCTGTTGCAAGCGGTTGCAAAAGTTCGCAGCCAGCTCAAAGTCAAGCTGATTATTTTGGGAGAAGGACCAGAAAGAAAACATCTAGAGGAGGTGGTTGCCAAACTGGGTTTGCAAGAGGATGTCAGCTTACCTGGTCATGTGGCAAATCCCTGGAGCCACATTGCCAAAGCTGATGTTTTTGTGATGTCATCCTTAGATGAAGCATTTTGCTTAGCATTAGTAGAGGCGATGGCTTGTAAAGTGCCTGTGATCTCAACTGATGCGATTGGAGGAGGTCCACGCAGCATCCTAGAAAATGGCAAATATGGAAATTTAGTGCCAATAGATGAGCCAGAAGCTTTAGCGACAGCAATTTATAAAGTTTTAACTTCAAAAGATTGGCGTAGTCAACTGATTACAGCTAGCCAGCACCAAAGTGAAGCGTTTAAGCCGGAAGCGATCGCCCAGCAGTGGCTCTCATTTCTTGAACAAGTATAAATACAATCAGCACGATATGAAAGTCCTTTTGTCTGCTTATGCCTGCGAACCAGGTCGCGGATCTGAGCCAGGAATCGGCTGGAACACAGCTTGCGAGATTGCCAAATACCATCAAGTTTGGGTTTTGACTTCAAATACTCACCGCCCAAAAATTGAAGCAGAACTTGCTCATAACCCAATACCCAACCTGAATTTTATTTATCTCGATCCGTTTAATTGGGTTTATGACTGGTCTTATGAAGGTAAGCGATCGCAAATGTCAGTTTACCTTCACTACTACTTATGGCAAATTTGGGCTTACTTTATAGCCAGACCACTTCATCAAAAGATTAACTTTGATGTCGTCCACCACATTACCTACGGCAGATATTCAAGCCCTAGCTTCCTCGTATTTCTTTCTACTCCCTTTATTTGGGGTCCAGTTGGAGGTGGAGAATCTACACCAAAAGCGTTTAGGGAAAACCAGAGCCTACGAGCTAGAGTTTACGAAAATCTCCGTAATCTTTTACGCCACTTTGGCGAGAGCGACCCCTTTGTGCATCTGACTGCTAAGAAAAGTGTGGTGGCGATCGCAGCTACTGAAGAAACTGCAGAACGTTTTGCGGCGCTAGGTTGTAAGAACATACAAATCTATGGTGCTGTTGGTATTCCTAAAGTAGATATTGAGCAACTTGTACAAATTTCCCCCACGCAACGCCAACCTTTTCGTTTCATTTCCACAGGAAGACTGTTACACTGGAAAGGCTTTCATTTTGGATTGCGGGCTTTTGCCCAAACAAACTTGCCTGATGCTGAGTATTGGGTGATTGGAGATGGACCAGAGCGAGAAAACCTGGAATCTTTAACTCAGGAACTAGGGATTAGAGACAAAGTCACTTTTTGGGGTGCATTGAGTCGTCAGCAAACGCTATCCAAGTTCGGTGAGTGCGATGTTTTAGTTCACCCTAGCTTGCATGACTCTGGAGGGTGGGTAGTGCTAGAGGCAATGGCTGCTGGTCAGCCTGTTATTTGCCTAAACTTAGGCGGACCTGGTATTCAGGTGACAGAGGAAACAGGATTTAAAGTGACTGCTCACTCACCCGAACAGGCGGTCAATGACATAGCAGTAGCAATGATGCGTTTAGCAAAAGAGCCAGAACTAAGACTTCAGATGGGAGAGGCTGGAAGAAAAAGGGTATGCGAAGTCTACAACTGGGAAGTTAAGGGGAAATATTTGGCTCAAGTCTATCAAACCATAGCAGGAAATCAATGAGTTTAGCAACGTCAACGCAGGCAGGAATTATCAAACGGTCTAGCATGATTTTGCTATTCCTTGCTTCTGCTATGTTCCCACGAGTTCTTACAGCACTAAAAATCCCATCAGTCATTAACTTTTTGCATTTTGTGATCGCCATCGGCTTATTTGTATGGATAATACCTAGAATTCGGAGCAAAATTGCTGTACAACTTCTAGTGGGACTGCTTATTCTGTTGACAGAAAGTATATCTAGTGCGCTGCTTAATAAAGCAGGGGCTATCAATGTTATACTCAGCTTCTTAATGCTAGGAGAACCTTTTATACTATTAATAGCAATTACCAGTATAAAGCTACCTCAACGTAGTATTAAAATATTTCAAAAGTGGTTATTTATCTTTGTCTATATTCATTTTGCTTTTGTCTATTTTCAGACATTTATTCTTGGATATAGAAATGATTATGTTAAGGGAATTTTTCTGAACATGGGAGCGGGACATCACGTAGGAGGTGATGTAGGTTTAACTTTTGGTCTTTATTTTCTCCTAGCTTCTGGAGTTCGTTCAATCTGGTTACGCATATTTGTATTTATTTTAGGTTTAGGAAACATTCTTTATGCTGATGTGAAACAGGTAGTCATTGCATTTATAGTTTCCTGGTTTATCTTAATAATTACGCAATTAAAGGAGATTTGGAAAGCAATAATGTATTTGGGAATTGCTCTTCCAATTACTATTATGGTTCTTCAAATTATCAACTCCTTGTATGCTGGAATACGCTATATATCTGATATGGAGGTTGTCACAGAGGCTTTTCAATACAAGCTTTCTGTATTTTCTATTATTGCCTCCTTCTACAAGTCAGATATAAATTGGTTATTTGGACTTGGACCAGGTCATACTATTAGCCGCTTAGGTTGGCTAATGAAAGATTACATACAAATTCTAAAACCATTAGGTGTGACTGGCACTCCTGTTTTTAATACAGTATTTAACGCCCAAGAGAGCTACTACTGGTCTAATAGTATTACTGGCTCTAGTATGTACTCTTTATTATTCTCTTGGGCAGGTATTTGGGGAGATTTAGGGTTTCTGGGATTAGGAGTATACTTATATCTCTGGTTTTTAGTTTGGAAGTATATTTGTGTAGATAAGCTATCAAAGTTTTTCTTAATTACTGTGTTTGTTGCTGGTCTAATCTTTTCCTGGATGGAAGAACCAGCTTTTATGTTGTTTGTAGCTAGTCTAATTGGGCTGCAATGGCAAAAATATCAAGCTAATAAAACTAACAAATTATTGCAGCAGATTTCTCCTTTCGAGCAAACAGCATTAATGGAAAAGCCTCATTTTTAAATAAAAAGCTTTTTAAAAAAGAGAATTTAACAATTTCTTATCCGGATGACTCCTATGAAAATCCTCATTGCCCATAACCGCTATCAGTATGCGGGAGGTGAAGATGTCGTTGTACAGGCTGAACGTACGCTGTTAAAGTCTTATGGACATGATGTTCTGCTTTGGGAGGTTAATAATGATAGCATTGTCGGAATTCAAGGTAAGATAAAAGCTGCACTTTCTGTGGTGTATTCACCTACAACAAGAAAGTTAATAAAAGAAAAGTTTTCTCATTTCCGTCCTGATATAGTTCACGTACATAACTTTTTTCCACTTATTTCGCCAGCAGTATACGACGCTTGTCGAGATGTAAATATACCAGTGGTGCAAACGCTCCATAACTATCGGCTTGGATGTCCAAAAGCAATGCCGTTAAG
The DNA here is from genome assembly GCF_963920835.1 of Scytonema sp. PCC 10023. Classification (NCBI taxonomy): domain Bacteria; kingdom Bacillati; phylum Cyanobacteriota; class Cyanophyceae; order Nostocales; family Scytonemataceae; genus Scytonema; species Scytonema sp. PCC 10023. The sequence goes on along the minus strand of NZ_CAWUDP010000032.1, from coordinate 29,833 downwards.
AGATGGCAAAATTTGTGAAGAATGCATTGGCAAAGTAGTCCCTTTATCTGGTGTTTTGCACCGATGTTACCGTGGTTCATCCATACAAAGCGCTGGTGTGGCAACAATGCTCGCTTTTCACAGATTTCGTGGCACTTGGCAAAACCGAGTAGACGCTTACATCTCCTTAACCAACTTTCATAAAGATAAAATGGTTCAGGCGGGGTTACCCAAGGATAAAATTTACGTCAAACCTAATTTTGTAGTTGCTCCCAAATTTCAATCTGAAACCAGCAGAGCGAAAAGTTATGCACTGTTTGTAGGACGACTTTCTGAAGAAAAAGGCCTGGCGACGCTCATTGATGCTTATGCACAAGGTCATTTAAGTATACCGCTGAAAATTGTGGGTGAGGGTCCAATGATTGAAGCGCTGCGCGAACAGGTAGAGACTAGAGGACTTGGGGAGGCGATCGCATTTTTAGGGCGACAGAACAAGGAAACTGTTTTACAACTTATGCACAATGCCAAATTTCTAGTATTTCCTTCAATTTGGTATGAGGGCTTTCCTTTAACAATAGCGGAGGCGTTCGCCTGTGGTTTACCTGTGATAGCTTCTAAATTGGGCAGTATGGCAGAAATTGTTGAAGATGGAGTGAACGGTCTGCACTTTGAGGTTGGGAATGCGCAAGATTTGGCAAATAAGATAAATTGGGCAACAACTCACCCGGAAGCAATAGATGCTATGGGAAAGAATGCTCTAAGCACTTACAAAGCTAAGTACACTCCTGAAGCTAATTACCAGCAATTAATAGAAATTTATAAGCAAGTTATTAACAATACTATGTCTTAACTATGTTTTAATCAGCGGATTTACGCGTTAATCCATACATCTTAATTAAACGGATAGGTCGGAGTAGATAATAGAAGAAAGATAAAAATTTAGGTAGCGGTAGAGATACCCGATCTGCTATTGTTGGAACCAGCAAATGCTCATAACAGTACCGAATTTTGTCCCACGGGTGTTCTATCATCTTAAGATGAAAAAATGAACTTTTAACTTTCCAGTTTTGAAGTGAACTGTCAGTTTGACTAAAAAGCTGTTTGTAAATCCGAGAAGCAAGAGACTCCAGTAGTGAGTTAGCTTGTATTTGCTGTAAGATTGTCTTCGGAAGCTCTACTTCTAGTAGCTCATGCGCTAGTAAAAGACCAAGCAAAAGGATTCGCGTCATACGCAGTTTAGCTGCGCGTTCACAGGCTCTCTCCCAATTAATCTCACTAGAGGTGTGGATGAGTTGAGCAATATCGCAAACCCGGTTCAGCCTTTGCCAACAGTCCTTAGCTCCCTGAGAACAAAGAATTATAATTAAATCCTCTGAGGAAAAATTAAGAACCATCTTGTTAGCAAACGGCTTTAGTTGAGCATCGTCCCATAACCATTCAGTATCAAACAAAAATGAGAATTGCTTTGGTAACATTCCGTGATGGACATCTATAGTAACGCGATCACGCTCATCCACCAGATGCAGTTCCCAGTGGTATTCAAGGTAAGCCTTCTGTTGCTCCCCTTTCAGGGAGCTAAGGTAAGTTGCTTCTTTCTCACTACTGTTAGAGTATGGTCGATATCCTTGAGCAGTCAGCAGTTCTTTCGTCTTCAAAAAATCTTGTTTGCGAACCAAAATATCTAAATCACAGAAATCTCGACGTGAAATATCACCATAGGCTGAAATCGCCAGAATCGGACCTTTGAATGGAATCACAGGTATGTTATTAGCCTCAAAAAGCTCCAATAGCTTGAGCAGCTTACTTGTTAGCATAAGGTTGCGCTGAGTTCTGTAATACTGGTCTTGTTGAAGCTGCTGTTGGAAAGTTGCAGGAACTGATTGCAGGCATATCTTACTGAGACTTAAGTAAAGGAGCGGTATTACACCGTGTTTATGTGCTGTTTGGATGAGGTATTCCCAGTCTATATTTTCCTGAACCAAGGCTTTGACGCGCTCAGTAGTTGAATTATTTAGGTGAGTGCGGGCACAACGAAGAAGTAGCTCTGTTTCTGCTTGAACATCGATTCCTTGGTTTTTAGTATCTATTTGAGATAAAGTGTTCATCATCTGAGGCGATCGCATTCCTTTTTACGAAACAATCTTGCTTTCAAGAGAATTACTGGAGCTAGCTTCCATCTGTGATTTCCAAGACTGAGCATAAAGACCATCTAAAGCCAGCAATTCGTCATGATTTCCTGACTCTACAATGCGACCGGCACGCATAACATGAATGATATCCGCCCGCATTGCCAAGGTGAAGCGGTGAGTAATGACAATTGCAGTGCGATCGCTTGCCAATGTGCGAAATCTTTCTAGCCAGTCGTGTTCAGCCCAAGGATCCATAGCGCTAGTCGGCTCATCTAAAATAATGATTTGGGCGCGTCTAAAAAATGCCCGTGCTAGCGCCAGACGTTGCCATTGACCCCCGCTTAACTCAGTTCCCTCAGGGAACAACTTACCCAACATTGTGTTATAGCCTCGGGGCAAGCGCATAATTTTATCATGAATACCCGATGCTTTAGCAGCAGCTTCAATCTCTGCCTGATTTGATGCTGCCCATATATCACCCAAAGCAATATTTTCACCAACCGTTGTGTAGTAGGGAATTGGAGACTGAAACAAAACAGTAATTAACCTGCGGAGTTGTTTTACGGAAAACTTACGTATATCTATGCCGTCTAACTCAATGCTTCCTGATTCGGGGTCATAAAAACGGCATAGAAGCTTAATGAGCGTACTTTTTCCCGCACCGTTATCACCAACAATTACCACAATTTTGCCAGCAGGCAGCATTAGGTTAAAATTCTCTAACACTGGTTCCTCTGTACCAGGATAGCGGAAGGTGACTTGCCGAAATTGAATTCCCTGTTTGGGTATTGATGGAACGGGCAAAGGATTGGGCGGCTCTACAATTTTGGGCTGGATCTGTAAGAACTCAAACAAGTTACTTATAAACAAGCTATTACGATAAATTTGCCCCAGGTTGCCTAACAAAGACTTGATAATTCCCTGTGCCTGATTGAATGCCTGAACAAACAGGGCTAAATCTCCTAAACTCAAAATTCCCAGCAATACCAGCCTCCCCACCCAGGCTAGGGCAACACCAGAAATCATCAACGCAATGATGCCAGCAGCGAAGCGACCTAAAGTTTGCTTTTTTAATAGCTTGAGTTGTTCCTCTGTGAGTTGCCGACGCAATTTTTTATAAGATGATTGAAAGTAATCACCAAAGTCAAACAATCGTACTTCCGCCGCCGTTTCGCTATTAGTCAAGAGCGAGTCATAGTACATCAACCAGCGCCGAACAGTTGTAGTCCGCTGCGACCATTCATACTGGATTTTATTTAAGTACATCACTATATAGAACGCAGGAAAGGCACTAATTATCAGAATCATCGGCAGCCAAAGACCATAGGACAGCAAGATTGCTGCCACAGCAAACAGAGTAATGCTGTTTTGCAATAAACTGCCAGTACTTTCTAATAATGCTAGCGATCGCCCACTAGCCCCCTGCCGCGCTCGATCAAGCTTGTCATTATACTCAGAGTATTCATAAAAGCCATAATCGACAGCAACTGACTGTTTATGAATCAAATCAGTGACGTAATCGTGTACCAGTTCTGACTGAGCCGTACGAATCCATTCACCCACACCATTGAAAAACTCCCCTACAAGCAATAGACCTGCCATCACCCCCAGAGGAATCAAAATCTTCTGAACACTTGCCCAGGAAATGCCACTTCCAACAACTGCTACCAAATTATCCACCAACTGCCGGATAAGGGTAATGGAGACTGCGGGAAGCAATCCTTGAACCAGCAGCATAACCATCCAAGCTACAGTCCAGTAGCGCGACGCTGCCCAAACCAAGCTAAGAGTTTTTCGCAAATGGAATAGTATTGTATTGGCGCTGTGGAGTTTCCTAAACAACGTAACAGAACCCCCTGAGTTAGAGATAATTAATAGAGTTCGAGTTTATTTGACGGATAACAGAGAACTAAAGGAAGTAGCTAGGGAACTCTCGCTATCATTTTTTGGTCAAAGTCTTTAGTATTGATTTGTACCAGGTCATCCTCAATCAACTTTACAAGTTCTGGTAAGTCTGTCAGCGAGGGTTTGCGAGTGAAGCGACAAAAGCTTATATTCTTAATAAGTTCAGAACAAAGACGCATATGGGAAGCCATAAATTCTGTATCTGTTATCAAGCTAATGGCGCGGGTATAACGCACTAGCTCGACAAAAGCTTCCTGGGGTTGTAGCTTAGTAATCTCGTGAGCAGTTCCTTTAGCCAGCACATAAATCCTCTGAAGTGGTAAGGGAGTTTGCTGGAAACCATCAGCGAATTTATAGGATAATTTGGGTGCGTTTTGGAAAACTGGAGATAAGCCCTCAGTATTGTGTCCCAAACAAGTGAGTGCTTCCGGAAAAAGTTTGAATTGAGGATAGCCAGGAATGACAATTGGGCGATCGCAAACAAATTCGATAGGCATGACATCATCTGTTAATATGTCATATCCCTTGGTATGGAAAGCAGCTGCCAAAGTTGACTTACCCCAGCCTGAACCACCCAAAAACGCCACAGCCTTGTTGTTGATGTGAACACAACTGGCATGGAGAACTAGCAATCCTCGCTGCCGAAGCAGTATCGATAGTATAGGACCTAAAAGTATAGTACGGAGGAGAGCTTCTTCAACTCCCGGCACAGGATCAATGATAACTTCACGTCCCCTCTGAATGAAAAACTCACCTACTCCTGCCACTTCTCCTTGAAAATAAGTACCCCTATCGTGTTGCATTCCAGTTGAATCATCTACTTTGCCTAACCGCACAATCACGTCTGGCTTGGCTTCAGTTTCAATCAGCTCAGGCAAAGGCAGTTCTGAGGCAATGCATAAGCCGTAGGCTTTATAAGTTTTCATATCCTAAATTGGTTTATTCAAATGGGAGCGGAGGCTTAACCTGCAAAGTCATGAAAAACTCTCTGCGTTTGTCCTGTTTAATGGCCACAAGGACAAGCCGTAAATGTGGTTTTGTCCTTATGGCAATCTACTTGGTCAAATACTTTCTACAGGCTCAAGAAGATTTCGCCTGGAGAAGTATGGTTTCTAGGCTCTTGGGCGTATATCACCATCGCCAGAACCTCCATTAGCACCGATCACGACGTTTCCATTAGCATCAGTTACCTGAGTATTGGTACCAGGGAAAAACAAAAAATCGTTTTTCGTTTTATCGTTACCAAAAAACTGTGTAATCGCCTCAACACTGCCATGAGTGGTCAGCTTGGGTGTGCTGTAGTGCTTTTTCATGGTCGAGTCTCCTTGTCTTTTGTCTGTAGTTAACGTGGTTTTCGTTTGATCTGGTGCTCCTGATGCTTGGACTTACAGTGTGAATGAGTAGAGGCAAATACCACTTCCTTCAAATCCACAACCTGCCAAGAAGCTGGACTTACGGTGTGATGGGTAGTAGTAAATACCTCAATATTTCAATCCACAACCTGCCAAGAAGTTGGACTTACGGCATCACCCGCTTGTAGTCGAGCCACAAAGCCATGATGGCTGCCTGCCAAACTGCTGTACTGTCCTCATCGCTGACTGTATTGTCTGCTGATATCAGTCGCTGATATGCTCCCTGTAAAAATTCGATGTTGATGTACTTCTCAATGGTTGCTAATTTTTGCGACATCACCTCATCCAGAATTTGGCGGTTGCGGTTCAACAATCCATCATTAAAATTAGGTGTCAGATCCGCTTTTCCCCCACGCCATTGAACTTTTTCCGGTAGGATACCTGCTAAGGCACGACGCATCACTATCCGACCCCATCCTTGGTACAACTTCTGTTCAGAGGGCAATGCTAGACAAAACTCAATGAGTCGCTTGTCCATAAACGGATGACGGGCTTCTAAGGAAAACATTGCCGCATACTGATCCATCTGTTCTAAGGTGTAAGCTAGTATCCCTTGAGTCAGACTACGCCAATGCTGCTCTCTCACTGTTACAGGTGGTTTTGTGAAGATTTTCAAATTCTGAATACGCTCATCCAAACCAATCAGCTCTGCAAAGTTAGGGTTTACTAGGGGAGTCTGGGAGATAACGGTAGGAGCAGATTTTCTTTGTCTGCGGCGTCGCTGCCACAATTGCTGTACTGATTCTGGAATCAAGGGTTTAAGTCCATGATGCAGAATCAACAGTTTACGGGAAACACCAAAATGTATGTGAATTTCCTGTACCGCATTGACAAACGCTATCCAACGCCACTGCTTTGCTAAATCCTTAAGGTATGGTAAGCCATAACTGCGAAACATACTATAAGGGGATATATTAAAGTGTTGCGAAAATACTTTGACTTCCTTGATGAAGGTTTTCCACTTTCCTTGGCATGCAAGTTCAGTGAGTCTCATGACGCCATGGTTCACTGTCGTGTCGCCATCAAAACCATCAAGGCAAATCCGCAGTCCCAGGTTTTTAACAGTCCAGTTCAATTGCCAAGGATAAAAATGGCTGGGTCCAAGTAGAGCTTCATCTTCGTACTGGAAAATTTGCTCCAGGTTGGATAATGGACCAAACTCATCTCCGGGAACGTAGTGAGGAATAAGTCCGCCTTGTTCTAACACTGCATTGATGAAGGGGCGCTCGTCACACTCAGTAATTTTGTCAAAAATACTTGAGATTGTATGTAGTTGAGTGTTTCCAGCTTCGGCAAGTAAATCCCGGGCTACACAGCTCACAGCAGAAGAATCTAATCCACCGCTCAAATGGCTGACGATGGGAAAAGCACTCCGCAGGCGACAGCGTACTGCCTCTGTAAAGATTTTCCGAAATTCCTCTGCATATGCTTCGTCAGAATCTAAACAGATCTTGCGATGGGCGTCGAGTGACCAGTAGCACGATAACCGTATTCCTGATTTGCTCAGCATCATAGTATGAGCAGGGGGAAGCCGCAAGATGTGTTTATATGTCGTAATGGTTTTGTCTTCCATCATCAATGTCAGATAATCTGCAATTCTGACTTCGTTAAGACGGCGCGGTACTTGCGGTAAACTGAGGAGTGCCTTGATTTCAGAGGCAAAGAAAAAGGCTTTACCCTGTCGATGGTAGTAGTAGAAGGGCTTAATTCCGAAATGGTCTCTGGCACAGAAAAGGGATTGTTTAAGTTTATCCCAGATAGCAAAGGCAAAGTCACCAAGTAGATATTCTGAACATTGCTCACCCCATTTTTCGTAAGCTGCCAAAATCAACTGGCTATCTGTGATTTTTTCGGGTGGACAGTTATCAAACTGTAACGCAGAGATAAGTTCATCGCGATTATCTATGCGTGCATCGGATGTCATAACCAAATCGCCAGTTTGACTGATTAAAGGTAACTCCTCTATGAGTGATTCCGGTGTTGTCCATAGCATCCGGTGTCCAAAACCAACAGATCCATCGACCCAAATGTCTGCACCATCAGGTCCCCGATGCCCCAAGGTCTCAACCATCCGCCCCAAGTCTGCACTGTCTACAGGGCGACCATCAAGGTAGTATATGCCCATAATGCCACTCATAGTTTGACTCCTTGAAGAGATGGCAGTGGGATAAACCGAGAAAGGTCTGGAAGATTGCCGATCGCCACCCTTCCCTGATACTCTATCCAAGCGTGAGCTTCTAATTTTCCTCCCTCTTTTTTGGCAACACCTATACGCAGTTCAGGAGTATGACCGTGGTAACTCATCAATACTTGCGTAGTCAAAGCACGGGCTAGACATTTAACACCACCTGGCATATATCGGCTGGCTGCATTCACAGCCCAGACAATCTTACTTGCAGAAATTTGGCTTTTATCCTGGAAAGGAAGAATAAGATTTGGTTTGTTAATATGAAGCAGAAGCTTGAGTAAATTCCGAAAGGATAAAAGCCATAGTCCTAGCCTAATGGCTACCAGTAAAATAAAGGTGATCATGAAAAGATGGCGATCGCCTCTATTTAGCCTGAAAAAACTACGCAGCCGTCTCATTGTTAACCTCTATTAGCCCTGCATCTTTCAGATTGTCTAGCATTGCCAACAGATCGCTCATGCAAACTTCTGGTTCAACTTCATATTCTTCCAGAAGCACCTGCTTAATATCTTTCACAAACTTGGGTTGCTGAATCAAATTCCAAATTCGCGCTCCCGCTTCATTCAAACCGTGGTATACACCCGATTTGAGATTCAGGATGACCGCTTCGCCCCCAAGATCGGAAGATATTTGCTCTACAGCAGCTACTACTATCGACGATTCTGAAATCTCGTACTTTAGTTGTTTTGAACTCATCATAGCTGGAGTCATTATCGATGTGTAATTCTGCTATCGCTAGCTAAATAGCACCTTGCCTAAACAAGGCACACTACCAATTTTTGAAGGTCTGTACCGATATAAGTGATGCAATGGATGCATCCACTTATAAAACTTCCCTGATATTAAAGTATTTGCAATTCTGAATGTATAGCTGCACTTTCTATTACGCAGTAGTAGATTCCTACTTAAATCGCTAACCCTGGTATAAACTCTGGAGATGCTTCTTTTCTTATCTTAGTATAGGATAAATAAATTTTCTCAATTTATCCACAAGTTTATAAAAACAACACATCAAGATAAATTTATCCGAATTTTCACTGAGAACCTTGATTATAGGAAGTCTGCTTATTCTTCGATAAAAATATTAAATTGCTGCTAGCGAACTCAAGATTCTTTGAGCCGGTAAAGCCAGGTCAGAGAAAACTTCTACGTACACTATGAATGCCAATTCTTATAAACTCTGGTATTTTGCTGTATAAAGTAAAGTTATGATAAGCCAGTTCTTATTCAAAAGTGACATCATGAAGTAAAGCTATCCACATATCTGGTGGTTCAGAGTAGTAATCAATGTCCTCAACTTGATATCGACAAGATTTAGAGCCGTTACATAAGATGATGTAATCGCCGCGTTTGATACCTTTACCCTGTCCTGTCATGTAACCTTTCGCCTGGTTATCAGCTAGTTCAAAAACATAGTCACGTCCACCGACATATTGGGTATAGTCGTAGGTCTTAGTTTGTGAATGTTTGGTTTTCTTTAGTATAAACTTATATAACGATAAGAAAATGATATTAAGGTTGATGCCTGACCTGGTATATGACATAAGTGATTCGCAAAAAAATAGTGTTGACACTAAAAAGTTTTTTCTCTTACAAGCGGCAAATATCAAATTATGACATTCATCACAATAACAGGGTAAGAGCTAAATAGTACGATAGATATTTTAATTTAGTGTTTGCAATGAACAAACAGTTAAACTACCCAAAAGATCAACAAGGCAAACACATGAAAATTGCAGCAGGATTTAACGTGGTCTAGGGTGTAAGCGTGGTGCCAGCAACCAAAACCTATTGGAATGCTGCCAAAATCCATACTCCCTCTTGTTGTCCCTAAACCCTTACTACCCCCTGTGTGTCCGATACTCGCTACAATATTTCAAATTTCAAGTTGGATTTCTGGTATTTGCCCGAAAACATTTGTCAAAGTACTTGACACTACCCCAGGAGTCGCTGCTATATTATGTAAGGATGAAATCGTTGGGGCGTAGCCAAGTGGTAAGGCAGCGGGTTTTGGTCCCGCCATCCCTAGGTTCGAATCCTAGCGCCCCAGTATCATAAACGGTAGGCTGTGAAGTCTACCGTTTTAGTTTTTCCATTCTTCCTTACTCAGCGGTCAACATGAAATTGATGTGTAAGTGTCATCTGTAGTGAACGCTGTCTTCGCTAACACGCTTACTAGGAAACTGTCAAGTCAATGTTGACAAACCCCCCATAGGAACTTTTAGAGGCGATCGCTCGTATACTCCCAAAAAATCGCCCTTGTGGCAACCCCTCCCCCGTTTCATAAACGAACGGGGTAGCTGATCTTCAAGCGGTTGGACAGTAGGATACCTTATACACGCGTTGCACTCAAAGATAGTACTTCTTTCACCCCTCTCCTAAGTTGGGAGAGGAGGAGGGGTGAGGGTGCTACTTCGCCAATGCAACGCGCGTATTACTTGATGGCAGCAACTACCCGCATAAAGGCGATCGCTCCGCGCCATCGCCTTTAAACAAGAGGCTAATGTATTCATTAGCACTGGAAGTTCTGGTGTATACCTATGATAAGAAAGTCAAATCGATACCACTGGGTTTTATCCGGAAAAGTCTCAAGTGCATAAGAAGAATGTACTAAACAAGATAAATGCCAAACAAGTACTATTCAACAGATATCTAAACAGAGGTTTGTGCCTGATTAAGTATTTCAACATTGAGTTTCTTAAATTTCTTATGAACAGATTAACCCTTATACCAACAGCATGGTCATTCTATATAAAATCTTCATATTATGTACTTGAAATATAAATAACTTACAAAAATTTCCAATGTAATGGTACTGTATCTATAAATGCATCGCTCCAGTCTTATCAGTATTTTTTCCAGGCTTCAGACAGGGTAACGTATCTATCACTTGGTTTATGACAAAGCTCAATTTGCCCTCTAAAGTGTCAAAACTACGTGATTAGCTAACATGTTCATTTACCTTCCTGCGTGTGTTGAATAACTTGGCAATGGAACACACTTAATTATGTATGCCAGGATTGAATCGAGGCGTGCAACCACGTAAAACCATAAGTGAGACAACTTACTAAGCCTATGCCGAAGTCAGACAAATATCCTCACCCGTTGTCACAAGCCTACACACCCCAGAATGAAGAAGAAGGTGGATTGAATCTGGGTCAAGTTGGAGCAACTCTCCGCCGTCGCGCCTTGTTGATTGCTGGTGTCACAGGCGTGGTGGCTACAGCAGCGGTGTTGAAGGCAGAAACAGATCCTCCAGTGTATCAAGGCAAGTTTGAGATTCTAACTAAGCCTGTGACTGGTGAAACTCGGGCAATAGCCAATGTTCCTCAAAGCTTGAGTTCACAAGAAGGGGTATCACCTCCTGAGCAAGTAGTACAACCTGTTCAGACAACGATCAAAGTTTTAGAGAGCCATGCGATACTAGACCCGGTCATCAAGAAGCTTCAAGAAAAATATCACACAAAATATCCAAAGCTGGACTACGACTTAATCACTAGTATTTTACAAATAGAATCCAAACAGCAAAATATTTTAGAAGTCGAATTTACAAGTTCAGACCAGGAGTTAGTGAGCGATGTTTTGACATTACTGCAAGATGCCTATGTGCAATATAGTCTAACAGAGCGTCAAGACGAAGTTGAGCAGGCAATTAAGTTTGTTGAAAAACAAAAACAGCCTCTAGAGAAGCGGGTGGAAGCCTGGCAAGAAAGACTGCGAATCATTCGACAAAAGAATAACTTGGTAGAACCAGCACAGAAAGCTCAAGAAATATCTAATCAGATTGCTACTTTAACGCAGCAGCAAGCAGAAAATAAGGTGCAGCTAGAACAAATGCTAGCTAACTATGAGGACTTGAAACGGGAGTTAGCGAAACAGCCAGGAGAGAGAGCAGGGAATTCGTTGCTGAGTGAGAATGTACGGTACCAGAAAATACTAGACCAAATCCAGGCAGTGGACATTGAGGTCAAAAAAGGTGCCGCAAAATTAACAAATGACAACCCTAGTTTGCAGTTTTTACAGGAGCAGAAAGCAAATTTACTCCCTATGCTGACTAGCGAAGAGAATCGGGTAAAAAGAGATTACGAAAGCCGTATCCGAACACTGCAAGCACGTGATAAATCTTTGGGAGAAAAAATTGATTATTTCAATAACTACCTTAGAGAGTTAGCACTCACTATCCGTGACTACGATAACACTCAGCGGGAACTAAAGATTGCTACTGAAGGTCTGACTCAATTTTCAACCAAACAACAAGCGTTGAAGATAGAGCAAGCTCAAAGATTACCATCTTGGAAGTTACTCGATCCCCAACTCCAGCAAGTCAAAGAACCAAAGGCTGTCCCAGACAGTGCCAAACGTAACTTAGCTTTGGGGACAATGTTAGGTTTGCTGTTGGGAACAGGTGCAGCTTTAGTTGCGGATAAGCTCAGCAATGTCCTATACTCTTCTAAAGACCTCAAGGAAGCGACAGGATTACCACTATTGGGAGTCGTTCCTTTAAGAAAAGAACTAGGAGCATTAGCTTGGCAAGAAGCAGCTGGTGGATTACAACAAGCCGCTCGAGCCTCCTTTTTTGAAGTTTTTCGCTCTCTTTACACTAATATTCTTCTTCTTGGCTCGGATACACCGATTCGTTCACTGGTTATTAGTTCGGCGGCAGAGGAAGATGGTAAGACGACTGTGGCAATACACCTAGCACTTGCAGCTGCAGCAATGGGGCAAAGAGTGCTACTGGTAGATGCCAATCTCCGCTCTCCCACAGTCCACAATCGCGTGGGTCTGATGAATATTCAGGGATTGACTGATGTCATTTCACAAGACCTAGACTGGAACAACGTGATTGAGCGATCGCCCTTAGAAGACAACTTATTTGTCCTTAGTGCTGGTCCAATTCCTCCTGACTCAATCAGGTTGCTTGCGTCTCAGAAAATGCAGGATCTGATGAGCGAGTTGCAAGGTGCTTTTGATTTAGTAATTTATGACACCCCACCTCTCGTAGGATTTGCTGATGCTAACCTGCTGGCTGCTAATACCAATGGACTTATACTAGTTGCTGGATTAGGCAATCTCAAACGTACTATCTTCCAGCAAGCATTAGAAGAACTCCAAGTATCTGGCACACCTATTTTAGGGGTGATCGCTAATAAATCCAAAGATGCCACGCCAGCCTCATATAGCTATTACCAGCAGTATTACAAGCACAGCACGAGCGGCGAAAGAAGTGGAGACGATAGCATTAACGTCACTCATTCCACATCAAACTCATCTTCTTTTAGAAACGGTGGAAGAAACTCATAAGCAATAGAATCCCCCAGATAAATCAGGGGGAGTGTCAAAATTCCATTGACACTCAAACAGCAAAACAAGCCTGGGGATTTTTGCCTCATTGTTGGGTTCGGTGGGTAACGCCGCCGCTTTGCTCGTTATCAAACCGCTAAGTCTTGGGAAAAAGATGGAGAAAGCTGGTTGCAACACGTAGTACTCTATTGAGAGCGTCAATATTAGACTCATAGTTATGACAAGTGCGCGAATTCATTCTTGGGTGACGTGTCCTCAACCGAATCCTCAAGCTTCCCTGCGTTTATTCTGTTTCCCCTACGCAGGTGGTAGTTCTCTGATTTTTCGTACATGGTTTCACAGTCTACCCACAACTGTTGAAGTGTGTCCCATCGAATTGCCAGGACGCGGAATACAGATGAAATTGCCTGCATTCACGCAGCTACAACCTCTAGTCCAAGCCATTGCTCCTGTTCTCCTACCACATTTAGACAAACCGTTTGCCTTTTTCGGTCATAGTATGGGTGCGCTCGTCAGTTTTGAGCTTGTTCGTCTACTGCGTAAACAATATGGTATTATTCCAGATCACCTGTTTGTGTCTGGTCGGCGTGCCCCTCAAATCCCTGACCCAAAACCACCCGTCCACGCCCTTCCAGAACCTGAGTTCAAAGAGGAACTGCGCCGTCTCAATGGTACTCCGGAAGCGGTGCTGCAAAACGCCGAACTGATGCAACTTCTTGTCCCAATTTTACGAGCAGACTTTGCAGTTCTGGAAACCTATGTTTATACTACCGAGCCACCCCTGAACTGTCCTATCAGTGCTTATGGTGGCTCAGAGGATGAAGAAGCGAGTTACGATGAACTCCAAGCCTGGCAGCACCAAACAAATGCTGCATTCTCACTACAGATGTTCACAGGCGATCATTTCTTCCTGCACTCAGCCCAATCAGTTCTGCTGCAGTCTCTTTCCCAAGAACTACACCGGATTACCAGTTGAATAAACCGCTTGAGCCAAGGTTTATTAGAAAGCCCTTTTGATTCTATTTTAGATGACTGCTATTTTGCTTTTTTAGGGTAAGAAACTGTAACTTAATTACTGGACATATCTATACATTTTTGGACATTTTGTACAGGTCTTGCCAAACAAGACCTGTATATATGGCATATTCTGCCAACAAGAATGCGGGTAACGTTTGCCGAACCTAAGAGGTTCCGCTTCGCTAACGTCAATGTTCAAATGGCTTGTTAAGAAGGCGGCACTAGAGCTATAAACCTGTTTACTCATTACTTAACCGCCTTCGACAGAGCGTGATGGCTCACGGTACTATCAAGGTGTCATGACCAAATGAACGTAGTCAGTTAAGACTTAGACTCCACGCTCCGACTTGTCCACAAATGACTATTTATGTCTAACTTTGGGTAGGTTTTTCGGAGCGGTTTTCAAACCTTAACCTCATTATTTTATTAACACGAAAAATAATCTTTTATTCAACATCTTTACCTAAATTCACACTGTTTTATAATTTTTGCGAGAGTATAATCAGGCAAGAAAACTGGAAAGAGGTTTCTAGTAAAAAAAACCTCCTTTTGGAGGAGCATAAGCGCTTGTGGTAGTTTACAGCGGTATAGGAACTAGATTTATACAATATTTATATCAATATGGCGGCTCAGGTTTTCCTTGCTTATAATTAAGGAAAAAGGTGTAAAACAAAAGCACCAGCATCTAAAAAAAACCACAAATAACTAAGTTAAATAAATCTGAAAATTATCGAGCATAGAAGATAAAAAAATTTAACTGTACTAGATTAGCATCAATAATTTGAGCCTTCTCGCTGCTAGCAAAAATTGAGCATGGTTCAAGAGAATTTTTGGTGCCAAGTAAATTTTTTCTTAGCAGTAGAATGGTTGACATTTTGACTGAATTTTTCACATTGGGTTCGACCATATAGCCAACCCAAATTTTTGAAAGTGTCAAAATGGCTATATTTGGTCAACCTGAGGAGGATAGTAAAATGTTGGAATTACAAAAAAAAGACTTTAATTGTATTACCAGTTACGCTTTAGAAAGCATATCTTCTGTAAATGTAGATAAGCTAAAGCCTTTGTTTAACAAGCTTCCTGTAGATCCATATTTGGCAGGCAACTATCGTTTCAGGCGACTTTCTCATTTTAAAATTTCTGGCGACAGCATAGTCAAGCTGCCCCATAGACCTTTCTATCAGGCAAGACAATATAATCCTTTACTGGGTAATCTAGTCAGGGAGTATCCAGAACTAGATGATGAACTGATACAATTGGAAGATTTTCAGAGAATTATTTTAGAATTTTTCGAGTTTTGTAAACTGTGCTCAACCTACAAAGAAATTGCAGTTCATCAAATTAGAATTACCGCTTCTCCAGAACAAACAGGCGAACCAGCCCCTGAGGGAATCCATAAAGATGGAGTAGACTTGATTGCCATATTTTCTGTGAATAGAGAAAGGATTGAAGGGGGAGAAACTCATCTGTATAAATCTAAGAACGACAGCCCAGTTTTGAACAAAATCCTCAATCCTGGGGAAATGTTAGTATTCAGCGACAAGGATTTTTTCCATTTTACGTCTGCTATCAATGCAATAGCCTCAGAGGGCGGTGTGAGAGATGTGTTTGTGTTAACTTGTCCAGGATTGATTCCGTCCAAAGATAATTGAAGAAGAACAAGAGAACACAGAACTCAGAACACAGAACTCAGAATGCAATTATTTGACGGTACAACCGACCAGAGCATCCCAAATGTTTAAATTGCCTGTCGTTCTGACAACTGAGTTCTGCGTTCTCTGTTAGTAAAAAAACTAAATTAAATATTCAGACGTTAAGCTATATCAAAAATAAAGGAGTTTTTTATGGTTGACCTTGACCTAGGGTGGATACGCAATCAGTTTCCAGCACTTTCACAACAAATCAATGGTCAACCTGTGATTTTCTTTGATGGACCTGGTGGTACTCAGGTACCAAGTAGTGTGATAGATGCGATCGCCGAATACCTACTAAAGTCAAACGCCAATGCTCACGGGGCTTTTGCCACAAGTCAGCGGACAGATGCACTCATAACTTCAGCTCGTGCAGCCATAGCTGATTTATTGGGGTGCAATTCCGATGAAGTGGTCTTTGGTGCCAATATGACCACGCTGACGTATACCTTGAGTCGAGCGATCGCCCGCGAACTCCAACCCGGTGATGAAATCATCGTCACGAAACTAGACCATTATGCCAACGTTTCACCTTGGTATGCACTTTCCGAACGCGGTGTTGTGATTCGTGAAGTTGATATCAACGTAGAAGACTGCACCTTAAACATGAACCATCTCCAGCAGCAGATGAATGAACGGACGCGATTAGTAGCAGTGGGATATGCGTCCAACGCTGTCGGCACAATTAACGACGTAGCAACAGTTGTAAAATTAGCTCATGCTGTTGGGGCGATGGTTTTTGTTGATGCGGTTCATTACGTTGCTCATGCTCCAATTGACGTACATATGCTTGAGTGCGACTTTCTCACTTGCTCCGCTTATAAATTCTTTGGACCCCATGTTGGAGTATTGTATGCAAAGCGTGAGCATCTTGAGCGGCTGCGTCCTTACAAAGTCCAGCCAGCCCCAGAAGAACTTCCATCTCGTTGGGAAACTGGAACCCAGAACTACGAAGGGCTAGCGGGCTTAGTGGCGACAATCAACTACTTAACGCAAATAGGTCACCAAGTGTTACCAGGTGTTAAGAACCGCCGAGAAGCCTTGTTAGCAGCGATGATCGCAATTAAGCAATACGAAAGAGATTTGTGCCAAAAGTTGGTCACAGGATTGTTACAAATTCCTAGTCTAACTTTATACGGCATCACCGATCCAACCCGCTTTGATTGGCGGACACCAACCGTTGGTATCCGACTTGCTGGGCAACCACCTCACGCTATTGCCAAAACCTTGGGTGAGCAGGGTATTTTTACTTGGAACGGCAACTTTTATGCGCTAGGTCTTACCAAGAAGTTAGGAGTTGAGTCAAGCGGGGGGCTTCTGCGGATTGGGCTTGTACACTATAACACCATTGAAGAGATTCAGCGTTTGTTGAAAGCGCTCTCGGAGAGGGTGTAGAGCAATACCCTATGGTAAAGACGTTCCAGTGCAACGTCTTTAGGGACTTCCAAATTAAAAAATATCCAATTTTTTCTTGTGGGATGGGCTTCTAGCCCGTCCTATTAACTGGGCGGGCAGGATGCCCACCCCACTCTTAGGGGATAATTTATTTTTTGGAAATCCCTTACACTGCTTTGCTGGACATTCAGTCCAATAAGTCGGGTTGCTGGCGGACAATCATGTCATACAGTGACTGGAAACTGAACCAACCCATGAAATGTGATCCAACTTGGCGATAAGTCAGACTAGCGGTATCAGGGTTAATCAGCACTGGCTTCCCTGCTGCTTCAGCCATCAACTGCGATTGACACAAGCGATCCATTGTGATGAACCACCACGCTGTTTCATCCACTGAGCGACCAACTGTCAGTAAACCATGGTTGCGAAGAATGACCGCTTTGTTTTGCCCCAAACTAGCAGCAATACGCTGACTTTCTTCCAAATCCAGCACCACCCCAGTATAGTCCTCAAACACAGCGTGGTCTTCATAGAAAGCGCAAGCATCCTGGGTAAGTGGGTCGAGAAGGCGTCCCAAAGTTGACCAGGTTTTGCCATAAAGGGAATGTGCGTGAGCAGCCGCTACTACATCTGGTCGCGCTTTGTGGATCTGCGAGTGTATGGCGAAAGCAGCAGCATTTACTGGCTTGTCACCCTCAACGACCTCACCCTTATGGTTGACCAGTACAAGGTCTGAAACTCGGATGTGACCAAAGTAGAGCCCAAAAGGGTTAACCCAAAAATGGTCATGCAACTCAGGGTCGCGAGCAGTGATGTGTCCGGCGATGCCTTCATCAAATCCGTAACGAGCGAACAAACGAAAAGCAGCAGCCAAACGCTGCTTGCGATGGAGACGCTCATCTTCCACACGCTCAAACTTAGGTGGATGGGGAAGTTCTCCCTTGGATAATTTTGAGGGGTCTATTGTGAGCATAGTTTTATCTCATAATCAATTTCATTATTATTAGGCAACAGAATTTTTTTGTAACTTCAGTTCTTAAATTTTTGTAAAATTATACATCGGTTATAATTTAATTATAGCCCCCTCAGAATTTTGTTTAGAAATAGAACTCATTTATCGCCGATGTGGAGGTAGAGAAACCTTTTCCTGTCCAAATATTGCTGGTTTATGCCTTTGGGAAGGAGAACTGACAAAAATGAAACATCTTTCCCTTAGATAATAAGGAACATCTGAATTTTTTCAGTAACTTTATTCAAGGAGAAAAAAATGTCAGATTTTCATGACTTTTTAAAACATCAATTTGCCTATGTTGCAATCGGAGAATTTAAACCAGGCAAGTTTGAAGAAGCCAAAAGACTTTACGAAAAAGCTGTCTCAACTTATACCCAAGGCTTCAAAAAAGCATACCTACTGCAAGAACCGGGAACTGACAAAGGGATTGCGGTCATTTTTTGGGAAAACGTGGAAGATATGGAAGCTAATCATAGCGAGGCTTACGATAACATCTTGAAGCAGATGATGCCCTTGTTTGTCAAGGCTCCAACGACTTATTTACATGAGGTTGTTTGTGAGATTGAGCCAGCAGTGACTCAAGATTCTAAGATCGACGAATAGCTAGGACTGTGACGGTTGGTAAGAAGGGGTATCAAATTTATGAAAATGAAACCACAGATGGACACAGATAAATGACTAGTGTTAATCAGTGTGCATCTGTGGTTTTAAATATCAGTAATTCCTATTAGATCTCTCAAAAAACAATGTCGAGACGTGCCATGGCACGTCTCTACAAGGGTTGTAGACAAGGCATAATTAATTTCTGGAGATGTCTAGAACAGAGTGCTTTGCGCTCACGCAGTTCATGGTGTCTGTTGCAAAAGATTTTTGATGGGTAGTGACTCGTGCTCGTTCCGTTTTTCGACCAGGTAGGACAATAAAAGATTTGTAATTTCTTGCTCAAGCTGCCCATCGCTCAGCAATTCTGGACATTCAATGACTGCTGCATGGGTTAAAGATTCAACAGTACGCCCTAAAATAAACACTGTTAAATCAAGGTTTTGTGGTTTAACTTGCTCTCGCCATCTCTCTAAATAAGAGCGAAGCAAAGCGTTAATTTGTTCTTCTGCATTGCCGACTTGCTTAAGCCGACCAATTCGAGGGACTTCCTCATCCAGCACTTTATGCAGTTTTGGATTGACTGCGTGAGCTGCGATCGCCGCTTTGACTAGTTCGGGCAAAGCAACTTCTATCGGAGCATCGAACAAATCTTTTAGTTTCGATTCGACCAACTCAATCATCTCATTGGCATGATGCTCGACGAGTGACGCGACTAAGGCTTCTTTGTTGGGGAAGTACTGATACAGCGATCCAATGCTCACTCCAGCTAGCTCTGCAATCCGATTTGTACTTGCTTTGTCGTAGCCTTCTTCGGTCAAAATACGAGCAGTTGCACTCAGAATGGCATCAACTGTCACTTTAGAACGGTCTTGCTGCGGTAATTTACGCGGTGTTGTGGGAATTTTGCGAGGCATCGGAATCACCAGATGAAATGCGAGTTGCTAAAAGTGAGTTATCGCTCGTATCATATGAGCTATTGCTCACATCTTATCAGGCAGTCATGAAGAAATTTACTCTTGCGGCAGAATTGAACCAAGTTTTAGGTGTCAATCCGCGCCTCTTTGGAGTTTTCAATGACTCACACCTTTTGGGAGTTGTCAAAGTCAAGGATGCACAGGGATTTTGGGAAACTCACCATCAGGGCGAGGAACTACTGGTTATTCTGTCAGGAAGAGCGCGTTTCACCGCGTTAATCGATGGGCAGAAACAGGTTGTAGAAATTGGTGCAGGAGATATTCTCTGGATTCCCAAAGATGCCGAACATTCTGCGGAAATTATAGAGGAACTACATATCCTCTTTGTCTCACCCAAAGATGGCAATTCAGCACGGGTTGAGGATGGCGTCAAATCGCAAACTGAAAGACTGGCGGCGCATCAACAACATTTAGAGCAACCACAACTCACAAGCACCAGCAGTTTTCAATTGAATGGATTACAGTACTGATGCCTATAAGTGGAATGGGCGTCTCGCCAGTTCTAGATTCAAGGGCGGGCAGGATGCCCACTCCACAAGAACTGTATTCAATGCAGTTGCAAACAGCTATATGTATTGCATGCAATTGAAAATTGCTACAAGTAAGCGTAATAGAGGAACGAGAAATTATGAATTCACCCAAATATCGTGTATTTGTCTGTACAAAACAACGTGATGCCAACGATCCAGAGGGTTGCTGTCATAACTGTGGAGCGCTGGAAATTTATCAAGCCTTTCAGGAGGAAATTTCACAGCGACAACTAGAAAATCAGGTAGAAATCCGTCGCTCTGGTTGTCTCGACCATTGTGAAGCTGGAGTTGTTGCTATGATTTCTCAACCTAAGCTTCATGAAGTGTCGTGGTTACCTACAAAAATTCAGAAAAAAATTGCCTCTAACAAACATTATTACGGTCGCCTCAAGCGTGCAGATATTGCCGAACTGGTCGAAAGTCATTTTGTCAATGGACAGCCGCTCAAACGATGTCAGATTTAGAATATGGTAAAAGCGGCACAATGAACATCGCTTACCAAAGCTTTTTGATAAGAGCAATATTCTTACCGTTAGCAAAAAGATCATGAAATCAGACATCATTCTCATTGGTCCTATTAGTGCTGGCAAAAGTACTGTCGGAGCACTACTAGCGGAGAGGCTTGGTCTTCCACAATGCTCAATGGATGACTTACGGTGGGACTACTACAAAGAAATCGGCTATGACGAGGAGCTAGCAAAACATAAGCGGGAAACTGAAGGTTTTTCGAGTCTCCTTCAGTATTGGAAGCCATTTGAAGCTTACGCTGTTGAAAGGCTACTGTCGGAACACGAGCAGTGCGTCATTGATTTTGGGGCTGGTCATTCCGTATATGAGGATGTTGCCTTATTCCAACGAGTTCAGCAAGCCTTAGCACCATATCCCAATGTTGTTCTTCTGCTTCCATCACCGGATTTAGATGAGTCAGTGCAAATTCTTAATGAGCGAAACGAGTACGTGCCAGATGGCAAACCAAATGTCAATGAGCACTTCGTTAGACACTCTTCAAATTATGAGCTTGCGAAATTTACCGTGTATACAAAAGGCAAGACACCGTCCGAAACTTGTGACGAGATTCTGTACTTGATAAAGCCGGTCTAACTCCCGGTGCAGTAGACAGTTGGTTCAGACTTAGGCTACGACCTCTCGGTCATCTGCCGAGGTCTGAACTTTGCTGTTAAAAGATTTGGTAAAGTATTCATAAAAATTCTATAAAATAGCTCTGAATCGAGTGCTATTTGAATTTGTCCTACATTACACTTAAACCGAGTACTTACGAGTACTTAAAATTCTCTAAAGACAGTTGCAAAGTAAAGAGTTTGTGCATATAGTGCAACTCTGAATTAGAGCCTCAGAAGTTATCCATATGATCAGACTAGGTTTTATTCCATCAACCCTCCAGGCTCACATCCACCAAACACTGTTAAAAGGTTCTCTTTTCCTGGGATATAATCCCGTTGTTCAAAGAGTCTCTGCTGTACGAATTCCTGGTGGTTTGACTCCACCTTAAGTTGAAAAATTTCAATTCCTCTCGTGGTAGATATCAGAGGCATGGGCTTAATGCTGTCCAGCCTTGCGAGAGATAAGCTAAATCCAGTTAGTGTTTTTGTTTTTTAGCTAACAAGATTCAGAAGCTTTCTGAAACCCTAATTTTATAGTAGACGTTGTTACCTGAGTTTTTAAAATAGCTACAAAAACTTGGTAACACTGCTACAGTATCTGCGACTCTAGCCTGTTCTCCTAGATATGGAAGAACTTAACCTAAGGCTTTGTCGAGATGATTTTAGGTGAAATCTTTTGACTTTGAATTGCTGGCTTTTTAAGGAATTAACCTTTGATTCAATACTCCGATAAGTCTTTTTTGCTTGGCAAAAATTACTTCTTAAAACTACATTTCAGCACTTATGCGAGAGTTTTAAGCTGTGGAAACGGAGTATTAGGTTAATCTCCTCCATTTTGAAGCCACGTTAGAAATTGCTCTGCTGAGTTACACTGCTATTTTAGTAATAACTCTAAGTTTTGACTGAATAAGCCAGCCTTTTTTGGCGTTGTTCCGCTACGGAATCTTGTCATAAAGTAGATTTCAACAATAATTGTTCACAAATCTTTTAAGGCTTAATTTACTGCATTATTATCTAAAGGAAAAACTCATGAATTCAGAATATTTTTCTTCAAAAGGTATACGTTTACAAGAGATTTTAGTCACTACTTGCTTAAGAGACATTTCAATAATTGATTTAGGACCAAAGCTGCGAAATCTGGTATACCGTAGTATCTTTTCAGGGATAGGTAGCTCAGTTTATATTCAAGAGGGGGTTGAATTTACCAAGACTTCTTCTATTGAAATTGGAAACGGGGTGTGTATTTTGAAAGGTGTTCGTATAGATGCACGAGGACACAAAAATAATAAAATTTATTTAGACAATGGAGTTACCATTGAGCGTAATGTTAATATCCGGTCTTTGGAGAACACTTACATACACATCGAACAAGATACTTTCATCGGTCCTGGTGTTTGTATTGCTGGACCGGGAGACATCAAAATTGGCAAGCGATGTCTTATTGCTGCAAACTCTGGAATATATGCAAATAATTATAATTTTTCAAATCCCATAGAGCCAATTAAATACCAAGGTATTTCTCGCAAGGGAATTGTGATTGAGGATGATTGTTGGCTGGGTCATGGAGTGACGATATTAAACGGAGTAACTATTGGTGAAGGTAGTGTCATTAGTACAGGAGCGGTTGTGACCAAAGATGTTCCTCCCTACTCCGTCGTTGTCGGTGTACCTGCACGAGTTATCGAAAGCCGAACTAGCAAGCAACGGGCGAACACTAAAGGTTAACGCTGCTGTATAATCTTTCCTAAGTACGTGCGCTGAATTAAATATAAAACCACTGTAGAATGCGTTAGCCGAGAGTAGAGCATCGAATTGGCGGGGTTGGTGCCCTGCGGCTTCGCCTAACTCACCCTACGCTATTTTCAATTTATTTTCGCCTACCTGACTTGAAAATAGAACTCAGAACTCAGAACGCAGAACGCAGAAGAAAAAATAAATTTTCATCTGTCCTGGTGAAGCAGCGCTGCAGGAGGGAAACCCTCCGCAGGCGACTGCTGAACCCGAAGGGTGTACGCAGTTCATGATGGCTACTTACAATAAATATTATCAGTTACATTAAATTCTGATTCTTCGTTTTTACTCGCTGATATAACTCCTCCATTGCTTCAATAAAAGAATTATCCTTTTGCCAAAAAGCTGGAAAATCTCCCTGTTTCTTAATCAAAATTGCAGAGACTCCGCTTGGAGTTGCAACTTCAATCGTTTGAGGTAATCGCTTTGTCCCTAGCCAAAATTCTCTAGCACTTGGATTTCGGTCAATTTGCTGTTTAGACAGCTTCGTATAAAAAGAAGCCGAACCTTCTATCTCAATTTCTTTGGCATCGAGTTCCTCAGAAAGTGCTTTCCCCAAAGGCGATTCAGCTAGTTTTGCCTGAAGTTCTGCTTTGGATAATCCCCGCAGTTCAAATAGCAAAAATGGGTTCTGATCCAGTTGAGAAGCAACTAAATAGTAAACTCCAGCAATATGTTTGCAGGGATTGGCATAATCTGGACAGGAACATGAAGTTTGAAAGTCTTTTCTACTATGAGGTAATAGGTGTAATCCTAATTCTGAAAAAGAGTCTTCAATATTTTCTGGAACTTCGTTAAGTAGCAGTCGAGAAACGGCACTCGCTTTGGAAGAAAGTTGTTGAATAATTTCCTTCCAACGTGCTTTAGCAATGGGTGTAATTTCTATTGAAATGTGGTATGTTGGTTCTTTGTAAACTCCAAAGTAGGGATTAACTGACCCTTTTACCATAGCCGTGATGTGATTTTGCTCAATTTCAAAGCTCAACACTTTACCACCACGAGCATAGGAACGTCCGCGTTGTAGTCTGCCTTCATCGCTAAAAGCTTCTAGTGCTTTAATAAAGCGATCGCCCCACCAAGTTCGACTAAATTTAGCCATAAATTCCTCCAGAAAAGAACTCAGAATTCAGAACTCAGGAGTCAGAATTGAGAATGGAACTAGAATAGGCTGTTAGTAACCTGCTGACTTCTTCAAGTTGAGATGTCAATTCTAAACTATTCCCGTACTCAAGGTCTTTTGCTAGAATCAAGTAATAACGGCACTCTTCTAAAGAGCAATGGGCAATATTGAGAAACCGTAGTTTATCAGGAGCCGTTTTTTTCCTAAATCCTTCTGCAATATTAGCTGGAATAGAAACTGCTGCTCGCCTCAGTTGAGAAGTCAATCCGTAAACCTCTGTTTTAGGGAAATCAGTACTAAACCGATAGGCTCCTAAAACAAATTGATGCGCCTTTTGCCAAACAATCAAATCCTGAAAACTTTTTGCTGGCTCCCTCTTCATCACTGACTCCTAAAGTTCAGAACGTAGGACTTAGTTGTTATAACCCAAAATTCTGAGTTCTAAGTTCTGCGTTCTGAGTTCTCTATTCCAATATCGCGCTTTTATTTAATGCGATAAGTTCCTTAAAAGCTTCGTTATCCAGTTCTGTTAACCAAGATTCATCAGCACCAACAACAGCAGCAGAGAGTTTTTTCTTATCTTCAATCATCTGGTCAATCCTCTCTTCTAAAGTGCCAATGGCAACAAATTTATGCACAAAAACATTCTTCTTTTGACCGATACGGAAAGCGCGATCACTTGCTTGATTCTCTACTGCTGGGTTCCACCAACGGTCAAAGTGGAAAACATGGTTAGCTTTCGTAAGGGTAATACCAACACCACCTGCTTTAAGGGAAAGTATAAAAACAGATGATTCGGTTTCTGGGTTTTGGAATTCCGCAATCATGTTTTCCCGACGTTGGCGGCTGGTACCCCCGTGTAAATAGTAAGTATTGCAGTGCAAAGTATGTTTGAGATATTTCTCCAAACTTTCGCAAATTTCAGTAAATTGACTAAAAATAAGCAGGCTTTCTCCTTCTGATAAAGCTTCCTCTACCATCTCTGCAATACGGCTCAATTTATGCGATCGCTCAGGTAAAAATTCGCTGCCATCTTGTAAAAACTGTGCTGGATGGTTGCAAATCTGCTTCAATTTCATCAGCGTAGACAAGATTAATCCTTTCCGTTGAATTCCCTCTGCTGTTTTTAGTTTTTCCTCCACATCTTTCACAACAACTTCGTAGAGCGATGCTTGTTCTTTCGTTAAATTTGTGTATAGTTTTTGTTCAATTTTATCAGGCAAATCATTGATAATAGATTGGTCAGTCTTGACGCGCCGCAAAATCAACGGTTCAACTAACTTTTTGAGAGTCGTTGATTTCATTTTGTCATTCTCTTTTTGAATTGGAATTTCAAAAGACTTGCGAAACTGCGCTTCTTTCCCCAAGTAACCGGGATTGAGAAAGTTAAAAATTGACCACAAATCTAGCAAGCGGTTTTCTACAGGAGTTCCAGTTAAGGCAAGTCTGTGTTTTGCTGAGAGTTTCAAAATTGCTTTGGTCTGTGCAGCTTTGGGATTTTTAATATTTTGCGCTTCATCAAGTACCACCCGCTGCCAGTTGACACTACCGAGTAGTTTTTCATCTTTGCGAGCTAGAGTAAAGGAACTAATCACCACATCATGCTGTAGACTAGCTGCTTTAAAGTCTGCCTGTTGCTGAATACGGTTACTGCCATGATGCACCATCGTTTTAAGATGAGGTGCAAATTTGACGATTTCTTTCTGCCAGTTTCCCACAACTGAAGTCGGGGCGATTAATAGTGTAGGCATTACGGAGGATGTTACTCCCCCATCTCCCTCATCTCTCTCCTGCACGAGTCTAGCAATCACCTGCACCGACTTACCCAAGCCCATATCGTCCGCCAGACAGCCATTCAATCCCAATCTTTCCAAGTATTGCAACCATGAGACGCCGCGCTTTTGATACTCACGCAGATTTCCTTGCAACTGTAGCAGCTCAGAAATGGGTTCCAGGCGGCTTTTGTCTTGCAACTTTGCCATTGTCTCGGACAAGAATTGGTCATATTCAAATTCCCACTC
Organism: Scytonema sp. PCC 10023; assembly: GCF_963920835.1. Lineage (NCBI taxonomy): Bacteria > Bacillati > Cyanobacteriota > Cyanophyceae > Nostocales > Scytonemataceae > Scytonema > Scytonema sp. PCC 10023. Next base: position 3,644 of record NZ_CAWUDP010000032.1, on the reverse strand, counting down.
GTCACCCGCTTCAGCACTACGTTGCAGGAACTCTAGCATCGTCATTTCTGATTTTTCATCAGCGTGTGACTGCCAAAATTCTAGGAACTGCTGCATTTTATCTCGGTCTAATTCCATCCACTGACCGCGAAAATGCACCAGGGGAGTTTTAGCGTTGATGAGTTGTTGCCATTCTTGTGGAGTTACGACTTGATCACCAATTGCCAATTCATACTGATACTCCACCAGTGAGTCAAGGCTGAAATAGCTTTTTGTCTTGCTTTTCGTTGCAGATAGTTTACTACCAGATGCTTTGAGGCGAATTTTTGCCCGACGGCGACCTGCAGGTGTATACCAAGCAGGTACAATGACTTTGAAACCAGTATCTTCCAGCACCCAAGCACTTTCTCTCAGGAAGTCAAAAGCTTCTTCTAGAGTCAGTTGCAGTCCACTGGGATGTTGTGTTTCCAATCCCTGCCATAACTGAGGATACATGCGTGCTGCGTAGCCCAAATTCAGCAGCAAATGCGTTTCAAAGTCCTTGCCAAACTGCTTGTGTACCCCTGTTTTGGTTTTTTGACTCATTGTCCAGTAGTCAGCCAGCGCTAGTTTCAGCGAGGGGTCTTGTTTGCTGGCTACGAGGAATTGAATCTGCCAGTTGTCTATTGTCTCTGGGGGAGGAGAGTGCAACTGAAAGCAGAGATGAAAAGGAGAATCACTTTGCGTACGGGTAATTTTGGTTTTCCATGCCAACCATTGCTTGTATTCTTCTAAAGCAGCATCCGTTGTTTGTGGGTTGTAACTGTTTGGATGTAAGCAATGGTGGATGAGGGAATCAGCAATTTGTTTGTCAAAAGCAGCCGTTGAGGGTGTGTGGGTGACTATATTGTGAAGGAGAAACTCACTGAAGTGACGTAAAAGCTTTTCTTTATCAAAGAACTCCACCGAATCACTAGGTGATACCGAACCCGCCACACAAATCAGCGGCATATATTCGATATACTTTTTCAGGTTTGATTCGTATTGTTCAGAAATAATTTCCCAAGTGGCGTAGATTTCATATGGTGGTGTTTGGGCAGCTTTTGTCTTGCCCTTTTTACTAGTCTTAGTAACGGTAGTTTCTAATTCACGGTATTTCAAGGCTGGAATGTATTGGTCTTTAAGAATAACTTGTTTAAAGGCTTGAGTGTAGTGATACCAAAACAAGAGGTCTGAGCCAAGTTGAATTTCGCCTGAACTGTATAATGCTAAAAAGTGGATTTCGTTGAGGAGTTTGATAGCATTGATGGCTTTCGAGGCTCGATAATAATCAGTTTTCGTAGATACTACAGCCTCATAGCAATCTACCTGCCAGTATTGAAACCCTTCATATTCTTCAGGAATTTCAATTTCCAGATACTTAATTAATTCTGGTGAAGGAAGGGGCTGATTATTGGCAGTCGGTAGGGCAAAGTATTTGGGGGATATGCGATCGCTTAAGGTAGCTGCTGGTTCTTTGATGCCTAATTGGGCTAAAAAAGCTACCAACTCATCCTGTAGGAGATGTCCAGGGTGAATTTGTTGATTTTTGTGACGATGTTTTTTGATTTCAGGGGTTTCTACCCACACGTAAAAAGACCCTGGCTGAATAAAGTCAGCGACTGTGTTGGGTATCCATGTACCATGAATTACTTTCATGAGTCCAGGTTTTGGATTGTCTAGAAGTTCTAGAGGCTCTAGATTACTTTACCAAAAGTAGGTTACAACCTGCGCATATTTCTCATTCCACTTCAGGCGTTAGCGTATCCCTCACGGGACGCCTTTGGCGCTCAGCTCCTCCGCAGGAGGCTCGCTCTGACGGCATATGCAGGAGAATTCAACGAAAAACAAGCACTTTCAGTAGGGTTTCAGAAATATATCGCCAAACCAGTCGAGCCAGAACAGATCGTACAAGCCATTGCTAGCTTAGTTGGTTCTGGTGACTCGACTCAGCCTTAGGACGGAATCACACAAGTTCGTAGCGTTACGTATGTTACATCATGCCGAGGAAATTGCTGATAATTTCCACATTACCCCTCCTCGGCTTCGCCACCCCTTCCCTTACTAAGCCGAGTTTTCAAAACATTATTCATATCATGTCCGATGAAATAACCAAACTCAAGTTTGTAGTGAGGAATGCGCGTCCTCTTCCACGAAAACAAGGACTCAAGTCCTTACTACATATAAGTTTTATTATGGGTAATTTGCCGGATTTGATATCATCTATCTTTTCGGAGATAATATACAATCCAGTCTCCAACTAGTTTTTCATTAGCTCTTTTTGCTTTTTTACTCCAGTAGGTTATATCTTCATTAATCCATAGACCTCCTCCATTTGTTGCTGAGATAGGTGAACGATGGTCAATATCTAAAGAATATTCATAGCTATGGACATAGTTATACCACTGAGAGTCACAATAAGAATTGTATATTGAAAGATTCGTCTTGTTAAATATAATTTCTAGGCTTTTTCGCGAGTATATGAAAAAATGACGAGGGGCATGAATTCCCCACCAGTTTTCCTGAAATTTCCTAAATTCTATTGAATCAAAATTCGGAAATCTTAAAATACATATACCTCCCACCTTAAGTAGTTCATCTATTTTGGCTGCCGCTTCAAAAGGATTCGGAAAATGCTCAAATGAGTGGTTTAATGTAATTAAATCGAATTTACCAGTCATGCTCGGTAAATCCTTCTTCAATATTTTAGCTCCATTATTAAATACAATATCAGCGTCAATAAAAGGGTCACATCCTATAGTATTTATAAATCCAAACTCAACCAAAATTTGTACTAAAGAGCCGCTACCACTACCAATATCAAGAATCTGAGCATCTAAGCTTGGTATAACACCAATCAATGCTCTTAATTCAAGGCTTAATTTTTGTTCCAAAATACTATATATAGCTTTGCTTATCAAATTATTATTAAGCATTAGGTATCTATAGTAAGGATATATAAAGATATTTTTTATTTTTTTCTTCCATTCTTTGATATTAAAGGTATTGGCTGAAGAAAGAGCATCATAATCTTCGTAGTACTTAGCTAGATTGGAAGGAATATCTTCTGGGAGTAAAAACAAGGTGTGACACTCAGAGCATAATCCATAACGGAATATCTCTCGCGTTCCTTGAACCATTTCTTTTACATTTAAGATTTTATCAGTGTCACTTTCGCAAATAGGACATTTAGACATGATGCACCTACCCCCTCAGCGATTATAAACAATGAATTTTTTAATAAACCGCTCCTGAGCCAAGAACGCCAAGATTAAGAGATTTACATCTTGCACCTGAAAAAAGAAATGTTATTGAAATACTAAGTACTAAGCGTAAAGTGTTTTATTTTCGATAAAGACCCGCATAAGAAAATGTAACTTTCTTTCTGCGCTTTTTGCTTCATCGTGGTTTCTACGGTTAGGTGCAAGATATCAGGAGAGAAACGTTTTTCATCAATTATTTTTTCATCAACTATTTACGATTCTTGTATCCTGCTCTGGTGACATCTCAGTGTCAGATATGTTTTGTTTTTAGTATATAGGATTCGTGAAAACTTAAAGATTTTTTTGTCAAGAGTAAAATAACGTGAGTTTTCGATGTATCCTGATTTGACCCCTCTCCAAACCTCTCCCCTACAAGGGGAGAGG